>DOWV01000304.1:0-1252 GCA_003519375.1 Bacteroidota bacterium | reverse complement strand
ACTCATCAAGACTCCGAAAGTCTATCTGACCGACACAGGCTTGATGGCGTATCTCCTTGGCGCCGACGACGATCGTCTGAAAGCGGATGGAGTATTGTATGGACGGCTTCTGGAAACTTTCGTCTTGAACGAGCTTGTGAGACTCAAATCGTGGAGCAGATCAAGAATCCACGCTTATCATTACCGAACGCACCAGGGAAGCGAAATCGACTTCCTGCTCGAGCGAGGCGACGGCAATGTTGTTGCTATCGAGGTCAAGAGCAGCTCGACTGTGGATTCTTCATCCTTCGCTGCAATCATCACTCTCGCGCAAGAGCTGAAGAAGAAATTTGTGCGCGGTATCGTCTTGTATAACGGCAAGGAAGTGATTCCATTCGGAAAGAACCTGTTCGCTCTTCCCATTCAAACGCTGTGGACGTGACTGGCCCCCTCGATCCCGCTTTCGTGCAGCGCGAGGCGCCTCTGCACGCACCTTGTCGAACTCAAGTCACAAACAATTGAATCTCCACATTCTCCTCACGAAAGAAACTCCCCCAGATTCTTTAAACGCAAAAAGCCGACCCATATCCGGATCGGCTCTTCATTCTACTTTCTGACTTCTACATTCTACATTCTTTTTGTACCCCCAACGAGATTCTCGCAGATCCGCCGCCTTGTTGGCGGAGAACTCGTGTTACAGGCTTCCTACGCTCGATACACTTAGATACTTTTCCGTAGACAAGGGACACTCCTGCGAAAAAGCTGTTAGCAGAAGTGTTAGCAGGCGGGAAATAACAGCTGTAAGTCTTGTACCCCCAACGAGATTCGAACTCGTGTTACAGGCTTGTCTTCTTCTGATGAATAATATGCGCTCACATAAAGATCGAGCATATCTAACACTTTCGTCTCATAGCGGTCTGCAACAAGAGATTTCTGATCTCTTGATAATTTTGCAGGAAGAGGCAACATAAACAGTAGGAACTGGTATGTCTTTGTCATGATAGCTTCGCTTGTTGCCATTGAAGTTATGCCTCATTCAAAAAACTTTTTCCGTCGCTCGCACCAAAGAGTAAAGGCGTAAAAGAGCTAAAGCAACAATTTAGTCTTGGACACATCGAAAGCCGAGGTTGAAGGCGCGGTAACTCGGGGCGGGGCTGCTATAGGTGCGCTCATCGACGCGACAGTCCCACTCGTAGAGGTCGAAAGAACCCCCGCGAAGCAAACGGCCTGATTGTGCCGTTGATGGCCCCTTTGGATCAGCCGTTCCTCCGGA
>DOWV01000252.1:12370-13349 GCA_003519375.1 Bacteroidota bacterium | reverse complement strand
CTCGGGACCGGTCCTCTCCTCCTCGCCTACTTCGCAACGGTCTGGTCGCTCAACTCTTATTTCCAATCGTATAGCGCTCTTTCGCTCATCAAGGTGAACTCATCCTGGTTCCATGTGCGGGAGCGAGGTGTGTTCTCTGCCATTTTCGGATCGATGATCCAGAGCGGGCGGGCGTTGATTTTCTTCATCGGCGGCATCGTTGTGGCGATCTGGCCCTGGCAATACGTCTTCTTCGTGCCAGCCCTCATCATGTTCGTGATGGGAATACTGACGTACTTCTTTGTGCGCGACAACCCGGCCGAGACGGGCCATGAGAATTTCGACACCGCCGACGCAACGAGCGGCGACACTGAAAAAGTGAACATGAAGTACCTGATGAAGAAGGTGTTCACGAATCCGATCACGGTCACCATTGCGATCGCGGAGTTCTGCACGGGATTCGTCCGCCACGGATTTGAGCAGTGGTTCCCGCGCTATATGCAGGAAGCGCAGGGTCTGGCGCTGGATTCTGCCGTGTTCCAGAAAGGGGCAATGAGCGTCGTCATCGCCGGCATCCTCGGGGCGTTTGCTGCCGGCACAATTTCGGACTGGGTTTTCAAGTCGCGCAGACCACCTGTCGCGTTCGTTGGCTACACGCTCCAGGTCTTCTGTCTGGGCATCATCTGGTTGGCGCCCAGCTTGACCTGGATCATGATTGCATTCGTCATCAACTCCTTCGCCATCAGCATGGTGCATTCCATGCTCTCGGGCACCGCTTCCATGGACTTCGGAGGCAAGAGAGCTGCAGCAAGCGCTACCGGAATGTTCGACGGCATGCAGTATATCGGCGGTGCGGCAGTCGGAACCGGTATGGGGGGGATGCTGCAGACATTCGGTTGGGGCGTGTGGGGTCCAAGCATGATCGGTTTCGCGGTCATCGGCGGAATACTGATGCTCCGGTTATGGAACGTCACGCCGAGGGGCGGAGGAGGGCACTAGC
>DOWV01000252.1:11597-12218 GCA_003519375.1 Bacteroidota bacterium | reverse complement strand
CATTCTGAAATCGTTAATTGCTATCCGATATTCACGGAGCACACACGTTTTTCGATCAGGCGGTATTGGCGATCAAGATCTGAGCAGAGTCCACGAAGAAATATAAACGACTCGGCGAATTTCGATTAAAGAATATCGAATAATGAATTTCGAAGGTTGGTGCTGCTATCAGAAGAACACTATGCACCCCACTAAAGAAGAAAGGCGGGAACGAAAGCGTCCCGCCTTTATGTTTTCTGCACCGCCTGTGGCATCTCAAGCTGACCACTGAGGGTTGATAGTGAGCAGCCATCAGCTCAAGAAGGAAAAGTTCAGCTCAAGGTTCTGGCTCAATGAAAGAAAGAACAGCCGCCTCGATCACCGTTCGCCCAACCTCAAACTGACAGTCTCGAGTAGCTCCATTTCCAATCACGCCAGTTCTTGACAAACCCTGCCTTCACAGGGTTGTGCAATACGTACAGAACTATTCTCTCCAGTTCCTCCGAATTCCGAATGACGTGGTCGTAGCTCTCGTCTTGCCAAAAGGCACCTCTGCGCCCAAGAATCTTGTTTGCCTCCCGTGCGGTGTGCCTCTTCAATGACTGCATGATTTTTGAAACGGGCTTGTCGGACAGATTGTCA
>DOWV01000252.1:3225-11446 GCA_003519375.1 Bacteroidota bacterium | reverse complement strand
TTCTGTCCAACATCGAATTGCGTCATTAGCGGGATTTCACAGACCACAGCTTGGTCGTTACTCTCCCCAACTCCTGCCCGATCAGCTTCGGATCAAGTGTTTTTTCCGGCTCGTTTTGGAAAACAGCGTAAGGAATCTTGAAGCCCTTGACGTCGATAAAGTTAGGATCTGCGGCTTCGATCTTGTCCCAATCGTTTGTCTTGTAGTAGAAATCCATTTTCTCATCCGGGAGGGAATGATAGAGGATCGAATCTTCCTCTCCCTTGCGGGCCCGCCGGTGGTTCTTTCGGACCGACTCTTCGTACGAGACCTTGATATACATTAATGATGCGCGGCGAAGGATGTCTTCATGGAGATAGTTCAGAGCTTCGGTGATTCCGTTTTCGCCGCCCCGGGCAAACTCAATCAAGACGGTCTTCTTGTCGTGATAGGCTGGATCCCGTGCGAGCTTTTTCCGATACTCAAGATTGATGCGCTCGATGTAGAGATTCCAGATAAAGTGTTCTTTGAACCAGTATTTTTCGTCAGTCCAGATGCGGGGCTTGCCGTGCCGTGTCAGGATGTCGTCGATTTCGAACGTCTCCCAGACATAGACGAAATCATCCAGCTCCTCGAAATCGGCAATGTGGAATTGCTCCATCCTCTCTTTGGGATCGGCTTTCTTGAGAAAATCAATGACTTCGGACTTGCCTGCGGCGGGCCGTCCGGTGATAATAAGTATTGGAAAGTTGTTCATAGAGTCTCCGGGTTGAGTCACTTCACTTCGACGATGCGTCGTTCTGTTTTCAATTCAACATCTTTTACTTCACGAATCTTCCTCTCTACTGCTGCGAAAACGGTTTCTTCGAGGAACGTCAACGTCGGCGTATCAATGCCAAGATAACGCTTTGCCTCGCCCATCAGGTAATCGCTCGCGGCCCCCGTGTAGGTTCCGTTCTCATTCAGCGGTTTTCCGTTCACATGGAGTTTGAGTATCTCAACACTTCCAGAGGCGCCCTTCTTCCATTCGCACTGAATTCCGGATATCTGGATGCCATGCCGTGTCTTGACATAATGCTGGACAATCTCATGCACCTGCCTGCCCGTAAGGGGAAACTTCACGAGTATGTTTCTGAACGGGAGCACCTCGAAGAGATCCTGCTTCGAGATCGGACCCGGAGACAACCGTTTCCGGATACCGCCATTGTTCATGAATCCCAGGTCTGCCCCCGCCGCTTCCTGCTGCGCAAGGGCGAGAAACGGGCCAAGCCCCGGCTCGGTTTCGTGTCCGCCCGGATCTGTCACCAGCGTTCCGATGATCTCGCTGTACTCTTTCTTGATCTCGATACTGAACGAGTCGACCAGCGCCGTCACGACCGTCTTTCGATCTGGCTGATACCAGAGCTGGTGGAGTCCGCCGTCCCATTTCGTCACTGCCTTGTTTTCCACCGTGAGGTCGAGCACGCCGAGATTCTCGGCGTTCGATCCTGTTTGCGCGATAACGACGCCGTTGATATACTTCGGTTTTCTCAGCCTGGTATGTGAGTGACCGCCGATAATAACGTCGAGACCCTTGACGCTCACCGCCAGTATCGAGTCATCATCGACACCCGTGTGTGTCAAGGCAATAAGGAGGTCGGTTCGGGGGCGTAGAAGTTCAATCATCCTCCTCGCTGCGGCGATCGGAGGAGTGAGCTTCACGCCCTTTCTCGAGTTTTGGCTGACAAGATTCTCGTACTCGCCCGACATCAATCCAAAAACTCCGATTTTCAAACCGTTCTTTTCGATGATGACAAATTCTTTTTTCGTGATCGGGAGACCGGTTGTGTTATCCAGAAGATTGGCTGAGATGACCGGGTACCTGGCAATGCCGGCAAGTTTCAGGAAATTCGCATACGAGATGTCGAAGTCGTGGTTGCCGGGAGTCCAGCCTTCATATCCGATGAGGTTCAGCATTTCGACGAGGGCGCCTCCCTCCGCCCCCTTAAACACGCGGTCGGTGATGGGATTGCCCGTCATAAGATCGCCGCCGTCCAGAAGGATCGTCGCGGTTCTCGTCTTGCGAATACTGTCCACGGCAAAAGCGAGCTCATTGAATCCTCCGACAAGCGGTTTCGGCGTTGTCCTGATCCAATAGGCCTCGTGAGGAAGAAAACTCGCGTGCAAGTCGTTGGTGTGGAGAATCGTGATTTGTTTCGGCTGCGTGAAAAGCGGCAGCACGGTGATCGACAAACCGAGCAAGAGGAATACGAAAATTCTCAGGCGGAAGGAACGAACCAGGAGATTCATGAGTTCTCTAATAATGTGCGGGAGGTGATTTTTGTCTGATGAAGATAAAGATAAATATGCTATTTTGGAACACTTTGACCAGTTTGGCGGAAACAATCTTTTCCTTTGATGAGAAAGTACTCAAGTCTATGAAGCGGCTTCATACGTTACTCTTCCTTCTCGCACTCTCCCTGATCTATCAAGCCTCCCTTGAATCAGCAGAGCGTCCGAAACTCATCATCTTCATCTCGATCGATCAGATGAAAGCGGAGTATCTCGAATGGTACCGGGCTGAGTTTTCGGGAGGATTGAAGCGAATTACGGTTGAAGGGACCACGTTCACGAACGCCGACCTGAACTACGCGCCGAGCGAAACAGGACCCGGCCATGCCACGCTCGGCACGGGAGCGTACCCCGTCCACAGCGGCATCGTGGCAAACGAATGGATCGACCCGTCGTCGAATGCCGAGGTCTATTGCGTATCGGATTCGACCGCAGGAATGGTGAACGGCGAAGGCGGCGGTGTCTCTCCGCGTAACCTGTTGGTGACAGGATTGGGCGATTGGCTGAAGAAAGCCTCCCCCGCTTCAAAAGTCTATGCTGCGTCCATCAAAGACCGGGCGGCGATTCTCATGAGCGGAAAGCGCCCCGACGGAGCGTTTTGGTACAGCGCGAAATCGGGACACATGGTCACATCGTCGTACTACACCAAAGAGCTTCCGATGTGGGTGCAGCAATTTAACGCCGGCGGCTGGCCTTCCCGGAATGTGCCGGATGCCTGGACGAAGCTTCGGCCCGACTCGATTTACACGAAATACGGCCCGGATGACGTCGAGGGAGAGCGAGAATGGGGGAATTCCAGGACATTCCCTCACCTCATCGCTCCGGACAAGAAGAACGGGGTCATTGCAAGCACGCCCTATGGCGACCGGATGACGCTGGATTTTGCCCGCGCCCTTGTTCAGGCAGAGAAGCTCGGACAGAGGGGCGTCACGGATCTGCTTTTCATCAGTCTCTCGTGTACGGACTATGTCGGTCACGCTTTCGGCGGTAACAGCCATGAGCTCATCGACAATCTTCTTCGCCTCGACCGGGCTCTTGGGACTTTCATAACGGACATGGAACTGGCCGCCGGTGGAGGAAATATCCTGTTCGTCTTGAGTGCCGATCATGCTGCGATGCCGCTGCCCGAATACCGCTCGAAGATCGAGCAGAAGCCGGCGCGGCGCGTTATGGTCCGAGACGAGATCTATCCGAAAATCGCCGGACACGACAAACAGCTCCAAAAGGAACTGAACACCACCGAACAGATAATCAGGTCGAACGCCTTCCTGAATTACGCAGCTGCAGCCCGGGCAGGTGTCGACTCCGTTACGCTGGAGCATAAGGTGAGGCAGGGGGTGATGAAGATCGACGGCATCGCGGATATTGTCTTCAGGCGGGAGATCCTGGGCGGAAATGGTTCGGGCAACCGATACCTCGGGTACTATCAGCGCGGGTACCATCCGCCACGCGGCGAAGACTTCATCGTTCGACCATGTGAGTATTGCCTCTTCACGACATCAAAGACCGGAACGAGCCATGGGACACCATACGTGTATGATACCCACGTACCGATCGTCTTTTGGGGAAGCGGGATAAGCGTCAAGCAGGTGGCGCGTGTGGTGCACACCGTGGATATCGCTCCGACCATTGCGAGATTGCTCGGTATCGCACCACTCTCCAGTGTAGATGGAAAGGTTCTCAAAGAAATCGTGCGCTGAGGACTAAGAGAGCAGCGTTCGTAAGTTCTTCAGATCTTGATGAATCAGGATGGTGGTTTCGGTAGGAATGATCCGCGGGCCGGCCGGATCTTCGGATTCTCTGCAATGAGTACGCTCCAGCGTTCCCTCTCTTCGTCCATCTCGTCGATCTTCTCTCCGCCATCAGGAAGCGTGACACCAAGGTCCCTCAGGCCTTTAAGATAGTCGTCCGGTACCTTAGCCTCGTCTCTCTTTTCCTTACGGTGACTTCTGATTTCATTCAGGAAGCTCATCGCTATCATCGCGGTGCAAACGACGATTGCGATTCCGAGGAGGACATTGACCGTGATCAGGCACAGAGAACGGACGAATTCACTGAAAATACCTGCAAATTACATGCCGACGGGATGTTCACCGAGTCACAAAAACCACCTCTTTCATCGAGCGGGAGTTACGTCCATCAGTCAATACCGGGATTGACATACTTCACTCTTGTTGTCGGAATAGCGTACATCAATGTTGCAGGACGCCACAGAGCATTAAAGAAATATGCATATGCACAGAAAGAATATCGGGCGAGAAATCGCTCTTTCTTTTCTTCGCCGGGTTCTCTACATTGGCCTCGTCTTGCCGAACCAACAGACCTTTCGACCGGAGGAATACCCGATGCGTTCCCTCACCCTGGCGTTCCAGGAGAACAGGCCGTCAGCCCTTCTCGCACTGCTCGCGTTTTTCCTTCATGTCATTGCGAACGCGCTCGGATTCTACGACTATTTCCGCGACGAGTTCTACTACCTTGCGTGTTCCGATCACCTCGCGTGGGGATACGTTGACCATCCGCCGCTCTCAATCGTTCTCCTCTGGCTCGCCCGGATTCTCTTCGGCGATTCGCTCTTTGCGATACGTCTCCTTCCCGCACTGGCGAGCGCGGGCCTTGTGTTTCTGACGGGATCCATTACGCGTGAGCTCGGAGGTACTGCACGATCTCAGCTCATCGCTTCGCTCGCCGTTGTCATCGCGCCCATTTATCTTGTTCTGTGCGATTTTTACTCCATGAATGCCATCGAGCCGCTTTTCTGGATGGGCATGGCGCTGACGTTCATCCGGCTGGTGAAATCAGAGAATCAAAAACTCTGGCTTGTGTTCGGTGTCCTCGCCGGATTCGGGCTCCAGAACAAACACGGGATGGCTTTCTTCGTGATAGCCCTTCTCGCCGGACTTCTCGCAGGGACTCACAGAAAGCAACTCCTCTCCAGATGGATATGGTACGGAGGGGCTCTCGCGGTGCTCCTTGCGCTTCCGAACGTGATCTGGCAGGCCACGCATGGCTGGCCGACGCTCGAATTCTCAGAGAATGCGACCAGGTTCAAGAATGCCCCCATGTCCCCCGTTGAGTTCTTTGTCATGCAGGCAATTTTTCAGAATCCGCTGGCCCTCCCGCTCTGGCTTGTTGGATTGGGTGCCCTGTTCCTCCATAAAGACCTCAAGAGGTATCGACTCTTCGGGATAGCATACGTTTTCCTTTTCGCTCTCTTCGTGCTTCAGCGGGGGAAGCCGTACTACCTTTCACCAATCTACCCGTTGCTGCTTGCCGCCGGAGCGATCGTCTTCGAGGATTTTTTCGTACGACATTCACTCGTCTGGCTTAGGAAGACATACCTCTCAATCCTGGTACTGGGCGGCATCGCCGCTGTTCTACTCTTCCTCCCGGTGTTGCCGGTGGAGACCTATCTCCGTGTCTCTTCCGCGTTGAGTCTCAGCGAAATCAAGACCGAGCGACATGGCGACACCAAGCTTCAACAGGTGCTCGCCGACAGGTTTGGCTGGCGTGAGATGACGGCGACCGTCGCACGCGTGTATCAGTCGCTCCCGCCCGAAGATCAATCTCGGGCTGCTATCTACACACAGAACTACGGTCAGGCAGGCGCCATCGATTTCTTCGGGAAAGAGTACAGGCTCCCTCCTGCAGTCTCAGGCCACAATAATTACTGGCTCTGGGGATTGAGAGGTCGCAGCGGCGAGGTTTTCATCATCGTCGGGGGACATGCTCACGATCACCGCCACGCCTTTTCGTCGGTCGATTCTGTGGCTTTCCACTCAAACCCGTACGCGATGCCGTATGAGACAAACCTGACAATCTTCGTCTGTCGC
The DNA here is from genome assembly GCA_003519375.1 of Bacteroidota bacterium. Taxonomy (GTDB): domain Bacteria; phylum Bacteroidota; class Ignavibacteria; order UBA10030; family UBA10030; genus UBA9647. The sequence goes on along the minus strand of DOWV01000252.1, from coordinate 5,306 downwards.
AAACCCAAACTTCCGATAGAGGAGCTTTGGGCGCGGGTGAAGTCCTATCGATAAACCGCTCCGGTTTGCACGAGACGCGGGAATTTCTTACTATCGTGCAAGGTTGAACACTAGCATTCTTCACCTCTTCACCGTTGAGTCCATCATTCATCAGGAGGAAGCACCATGGCGCATACCTATGAAGAGCTCCACAAGATGACAGTGATTCAGCTACGATCAATTGCCGATGGAGTCGAGAACGAGATTCTGAAAGGCCATAGCGTCATGCACAAAGAGCAGCTCCTGCCGCTCCTCTGCAGTGCGCTCGGCATCACGATCCCGCATCATCACGCTATCGTCCAGAACAAGGGAGAGATCAAGGCAAAGATACACGCTTTAAAGAAGGACCGGGAAGCCGCGATCGAAAAGAAAGACTACAAAAAGCTCGAGGCGATCCGTGACGAGATCCACAAGCTGAAGAGGAAGCTGAGGAAGGCGATGGTGTGAGGGCTGGAAGTATCGGAGTAGAGAGCATCTGAGTAAGAGCAACTCACAGCTGACAGACGGCAGCAAGCAGACAAAAAAAGCCCCGGATTTCAATCCGGGGCGAGAGAGAATTGACAAGCGGCGCCGGACGGTCATTCCAGCGCCGCTTCTGCCATAGCGATCACATTCTCCGGGGGAACGTTCGGCAGCAGAGCTTCGTGACTCGGACTCACGATGAGTCGTGGACCGAGCAGTTTCTTGACGCGCCTCACTTCGGCTTTTACCTCCTCCGGACTGGCGTGCACCAACACATCCTGCGTATCTATCCCGCCAAGAAACGCGATCCTTCCGCCGAACTCCTTCGCCAGTGTCTCGGCATTCATCCCGAATGCCCGCGCTTGGAGCGGATGGAGACAGTTGACGCCTGATCCGATCAAGCGATCGATGACGCGGTGAATCGAACCGCAGGAATGCAGAATAACCTGGTAGCCCCGGGCGTGCGCCTGGTTGGTAAACTTCTGGAACCAGGGGAACACAAATTCATCAAACAGTTCCGGTGCGATGATAAGATCGCGCTGCGTGCCAAAATCGTTCCCGAAGAAGAATCCGTCTATCTCGCCCCCCGCCCGGTCAAACAACATCTTGTTGGCATCGTAGTAGAACCGGCACACGTGATCCGTTACGGACCGAACAATGTCGGGGTGCGTGTACATCTTCGTCAGAAAACTCTCCACACCAAAGATATCCATGACGTCGTGGAAGAAGGCGGTCCAGAAGCCGCTCGCCCGGTAGAAATCCCCTGCGGAGCGCAGCCGCTCAACGCACTCGTCCACGTTGAGATACGCCGTGTCCGGCCATTCATACTCCTCTACCTCATCGAGGCTATCGCATTCTGAAAGCGGTCCCGCTTCGCCGAGCGATTTCTTGTACTTCCAGAGGTCGAAGAGCCCTTTCCCTTCAGGATGCCGGTATGTCGACGCGATGAAGAGCGGCGTTATCCAGCGGAAGTCGTCGCCGATCTTCTGCTGTAACTCCGGCAGCGTGGAGGTGCCGAAGTATTTGTGATAAACCGGGAGGGTGTCGTCGTGCGGATTCCCGAGCCAGAAACCGCACCGGTCGGCGGGCTTGCCATCGATAATTCTCCGGATGCGTTCTCGGCTGGTCATGGATAATCTCCGAAAGAAAGTACTCATTCACCGAGAATACTGCAATCACCCGGCGCCCGTACGGTCTTGTATCTCGCTGGAGATGTTTCTACATTGGCGGCCACGGCGTCACCGCGTCGTCCGCCCCCACAACCGGCACCTGACAATGGACCTCCATCCGATAGACCTCGCCATCATTGCATTCTACATGCTCATCACGCTCGCCCTCGGCTTTCTTGTTCGTCATCGTGCTGTACAGAAGCTGGAATCATATTTCCTCGCAGACCGGAGTATCCGGTGGTGGATGCTCGGACTCTCGGGATGTTCAAGCTACATCGACATCGGCGGAACGATGGTGATCATCGGCATGATGTTCTATGTCGGACTCAAGTCGATCTGGGTGACGCACATATTCTGGGGCTTTTTCATGATGGCCTTCTACATGGCCTTCCAGGCGAAATACATCCGCCG
>DOWV01000252.1:2053-3120 GCA_003519375.1 Bacteroidota bacterium | reverse complement strand
CGTGAAGGAGAGTACGTCCGTCTCGCCACCGCAGCCTTTCTGCTGGTACTGATGGTGTTCAACTTGATCTACCTGGCGGTGGGCACGGGAAAATTCGCCGAGGAGTTCCTTCCATTTTCCCGCGGCACCTCGACCTTTCTTGTGTTCGCCGTGGTCGGTGTGTACGTCACCGTCGGAGGCTTCTTCGGCGTAATCCTCACAGACATCTTTCAGACCACATTGATCGCCATCGGCACCGTTGTGCTGACAATCATGGTCTTCCAGATACCGGAGACGGCAAATTTCCTCGCCATCAAAGACCCGGCCTGGAGCTCACTCGCACCAACGTGGAATCTCTGGCCGTCCTACCTGCAGCAAACACCCGAAAGTCATCAGCATTATTTCTGGTTCGGACCGATCATGCTGGCCGGACTCAGCTGGCTTGTGTTCAAGATCCTGGCCGGGCCGGTGGTTTGGGACTTCACATTTTTCCTCACAACGAAGAATCCGCGTGAAGCTTCGCTTGCCGCCGGCATGTGGACGGTCGGTCACACCCTCCGCTGGTTTTTGGCCGGTTCATTCCTGTTCCTCGGTATCTACCATCTTGGTTCTGCGGCTGACTTCGATGCTGAAAAGATCATGCCGCTGGTGATGAAGAAGCTTCCTGTCGGACTCTCCGGTCTTTTCATGGCCATTCTCCTCGCAGCCCTCATGTCGACGATCAGCGCCATGGTCAACGTCACAAGCTCAGTCATTCTCAACGACTTTCTGAAACGCTATCTGGCCAAAAACATGTCGGAGCGGAATCTCATCCGTCTCGGCATGGCCGCCTCGATCATCACTGTCACGCTTGCGTTTTCCTTCAGCTTCCTCTATGACAAGATCATTTCCATCTGGGAGCTGATGATCTTCGTAATTCTGACGATGATTCTGCTTCCCGGAACGATGCGCTGGCACTGGTGGCGGTTTGGGGCACGCTCGTTTGTCTGGAGCATGCTCGCAACAGGTGTTGTGGCCCTTGCCCAAAAGCTCCTCTTTCCGGAGTGGCCCGTTCAAACCTCGATCGGCGTGAGCGTTCTGACATCGTT
>DOWV01000252.1:460-1805 GCA_003519375.1 Bacteroidota bacterium | reverse complement strand
GATAAGATGCCGCGCATCGACATGCTCAATGCGATGATTGCGTCCCTCTTCCAGCTGACGCTCGGCATCATTCCGTTCTACATGTTTCTGCGCCAGTGGGATCAGGTCTGGATCTGGTCGGCGATTCTGCTCATAGTCACCGTCACGTTATACTTCACGTGGTATAAGAACCTCCCGTCTCCGGACGAGCCATAGCGATGCGTCCGGGAATCTAACCGCCCCCGATACAAAATATCGGGGCAAGCAAGACGCAAAGAGCGCCAAGAGAAGAGAAAATTGCTGTTTCATTCTGGCACTTAGGATTTGACTTGGTTTAGTGGAATTCTTGGGGAGTTTGTGGTATCTTGAACGAGGCGGAAACTACACCGCCTTCAGCGAAGTGCATAACGATGGCAGAGTAGAGATCATCAGAAAGCAGAAATATCATGACTCCATACAAAGAACTTGGCCTTGTAAACTCCAAAGAACTGTTTCAGAAAGCCGTGAAAGGCGGATATGCAATTCCCGCCTTCAATTTCAACAACCTTGAGCAATTGCAGGCGATCATCGGTGCCTGCGTCGAAACAAAGTCGCCGGTCATTTTGCAGGTCTCGAGCGGGGCGAGAAAGTACGCCAACCAGACACTTCTCAAGCACCTCGCAAAGGGGGCGGTGGACTATGCAAAAGAACTCGGCTATCCCATTCCGATCGTCCTGCATCTTGACCACGGTGACACATTTGAGCTGTGCAAATCGTGCGTCGAATCGGGATTCTCGTCGGTTATGATCGACGGTTCGCACCATCCGTATGACAAGAATGTCGAATTGACGCATCAGGTTGTGGAATACGCTCACAAGTATGACGTTTCCGTCGAAGGTGAACTCGGTGTGCTGGCGGGAATCGAAGACGAAGTGTCAAGCGAAGTGACGCACTACACGAAACCGCAGGAAGTAGAAGACTTCGTGAAGAAGACCGGAGTCGATTCGCTGGCGATTTCGATCGGCACCTCTCATGGAGCCAACAAGTTCAAGCCTGCGCAGTGCACGCGGACTCCCGAGGGCATCCTCGTTCCTCCACCGCTCCGGTTCGACATTCTGGAGGAAATCGAGAAGCGCATTCCGGGCTTCCCCATCGTGCTCCACGGCGCCTCATCGGTTCCGGCCGAACTCGTGAAGATTATCAACAGCAACGGCGGGAAACTGAAGGATTCAGTCGGAATTCCGGAAGAGCAACTTCGGCGCGCCGCGGCCTCGGCAGTCTGCAAGGTCAATATTGACTCGGACGGACGCCTGGCCATGACGGCTGCGATCCGGAAGATATTCACGGACAGCCCGGCGGAGTTCGATCCGCGCAAGTACCTCGGGCC
>DOWV01000252.1:0-189 GCA_003519375.1 Bacteroidota bacterium | reverse complement strand
CGCCGCGACCATGGGCTCTCCCACATTCATCCAGGTTCAATCTTCGCCTCACATTGAGACCACACGAGAGTTGTTCCTGGAGTATCAGCGTGCGATCGGAATTGATCTGTGCTTTCAGAATTTCAGCGCTGAAGTCGCAAACCTCCCGGGAGAGTATGCGTCTCCTGCGGGGCGGCTTTACTTATGTCT
>DOWV01000301.1 GCA_003519375.1 Bacteroidota bacterium | reverse complement strand
GGGATATCGTCCCCCCGGCCTGTCTCAACCGAACCGACGACTTCTCCGCCCACGACACTCTTGCCGCCTTCTGCCGCTACTTCAATCGCGTGCCGCGTGTTTCCCCAGCCGCCGATATTCCACCAGACAAAGTCATCCGTCCCCTTCACTGAGAAGAGAATCAGGAAGCCTTCGGCCCCGCCGAGTTTTCGGGCCTTCAGCGTATATGTGTAGTCCGTCCACTCAGCGTCGCCGGCAACAGCCCGCCTGTTCGTTCCGCCGGCGGCCTGGCGCAAGCACCCGTCGACGAGCTTCCACTCCCCTCCCATCGGCGTCCATTCCTTTGCCCCGGTTTCGAAGTCGCTCGAATAGAGCACCTTTCCGCCTTTCGTCACCTTCAGATCTCTGAACTCTGCCTGCGTGTTCCATGTGCCGACTCCGATCTTTCCATTACGCGACGGAGGAGGTGCAGGAGGAGCGTCCTCGACCTCCAGATCGATCGGAAGAATAAGATCACACCTGTTCTTGCTGAACATTTCCTGCACGTAGTACGACGGCGTCCCGTAGGCCCCGGTACCATTGAAATTGATGAGGTCGGGGTTCCATTTCTTGTAGTTGATGTGGGCAAAGAGCGGCGCATAGGAAGACATCGTGACCACGTCCGAGTTCCGCTCCATCCCGGCCATAAACGCGGCTTCCCCGATCGCGGCGCGGAGATTACCGTTGCCGCAGTCTTGCGTCACCGCGTACTCGCCGACATACACACGCGGGCCGCTTCGGTCATAGGAGTCGTAGCGCTTCGCATTGTCGATGAAGAACCGCGGGGAGGCGTAGTAGTGTTCGTCGATGATTTCGATCGGGCGGTCCTTCGGATAGCCGCCCCACACATTCGCGATGAGGTGAACGTCGGGGTATTTCGCCTTGATAGCGTCGTGAAAAAGTGCATAACGCTCCGCATACACCGGTCCGCCGTTCTCGTTCCCGATCTCCATGTACTTCAGGTTGAAGGGAGCGGCATGCCCTTGGCGCGCACGGAGAGAACCCCACCGGCTGTCGACAGATCCATTGGCGTACTCAAGTGCGTCGAGCGCATCCTGGACCCAGGGTTTCATCTCGCTCAACGGAACAAAGCCATTATGCGACATACCACAGTTGATCACGAACAGCGGCTCAGCACCCAGATCTTCAGACATCTGCAGATATTCGTGGAAGCCGAGTCCGTTCGTGGAGAAGTACTCCCAAATGTTGTATTGATACCGCCTGTCTGCGACATCGCCGATGGTTTCTTTCCATCGGTAGGCCAGTCCCAGGTTATCCCCTTCCACCCAGCAGCCGCCGGGGAACCGGACGAAGGAGGGCTTGAGATTCGCGAGCATTCCAGCCAAATCTTGCCGCATGCCATTCGGCCGGTTCTGGAAAGTCTGTTTTGGAAAGAGCGATACCATATCGAGGAACAGCATCCCCGGTTCCATCACCCTGATCACAAATCGGGCATTCGGGCAATCTTCACCGACGGTGAGCGTGGTCGTGAACTTTTTCCATTCGGCAACAATTCCGCTGAGCGTCGCCGATGCAAGCACTTTGTCGTCAGGACCCTCGAGGACCACAGTGACTGCCTTGTTGATGCCGTCGAGCGCCATGGCATTAAGAGAACAGACGTAGGAGGAACCCTTCGTCACTGGGATCCCCCAATATCCCGTGTTGGCAATGCCGATATGCCCTTCGAGAGCGAGCAGCACTTTGAGTTTGAGGTACTTTTCGTTCTTTTCGCTCATCGAATAGAGAGAATCGACCGACATCTCGGCGTCGACCATCCCTTCTTTCACCATCCTCCAGTGAACAGGTGTGCTCGATTCCTCGAACGACCGGTTGCGGAGCAGCTCTCCGTAGAGACCGCCGTCTCCGGCATGATTGATCTCCTCGAAGAATATGCCGTAGAGGGTTGGACTCACCTTGACACCGGGCTTGCCAACCTGAATCTTCAGGCTCGCCGATTGACTCGATTGACCGATACAATTCGAGACGAGGAGGAAGCACAAAGCCAGAAAGAATAGATATCGTAATTCTCTAGAGTACACGCTCTTGTCCATCATTATGCGGATGTTAGCACACAGACAACACAGATGGCAAAGATATTCACAAAAGTTCTTCGTCTGTGTTAGTCTGTAGCGTCTGTGTTTATCAGTGTGCGATTCTCAGAACAACCCGGCTAGTAGAGGACTCTCCAACTCACCAAGGCCGGTGCACTGGATCGAAGCGTTACCTCGCGGACCAGTCCACGCTTCACAGAGGAGACCACCTGAGCTCCGGCGCATTCCGCTTTCTTGAACGAGAACTCAGCCGGCTCGAATATGTAGATGACGTACGAATCGCCAGCGACGAGTTCGCTGGTGCCGCTCAGCACGGTTTCGGACCATGAAAGGGACCGCACTTCGAGTCCTCCGCAAGAAACGTGGCGGTTTGTCGCCAGCAGCTGGGGGCGATTTTCGCGCGGGCGTATGCTGAAAAGCTGGCAATTGTATTTTGGATCGATGGGCCCGGGATCAAATCCGTCGACAAAAATACCTTTGAGCGTCTTCGACCAAAATTCGAAAACAAGGTACTCCCTATCTCCCGGAATTCCAAGATGATTAAACCTGATCGTGGGAAACTCGCCGCCGGTTCGTCCGAGGACAATCCACGACCCGAATTCACGATGGAGTTCAAGAGAATAGAGATGGCACTGCGGAACGTACCCCGCATCGAAGGGCCGGGGGCCGGAACCCGTAACTTCCGCATCGACGCGGGAGAGCATATCCGACCGGGAAGGATCGACATCGTAGAGCTGACCCGGCAATGTGAAGAGCACGGGAGCTGTTCTCCTGGCCGGCTCGATGACGGAGGTTTTATAGATCGCCGGCTTGTCGGTCAGCATCATCAGTGAGCCGGTGAGCGATGTTACCATGGTCGAGCGATATGCATCTTCGTTGAGCTCGATATGGTCCGGGTCATTCCGCCAGACAATATTGTTGAATGAGTTGTATTGAGCCAGGCCCGCGTAGGAAAAACCGTCATCCCCGATTCTGCATCCGTCGATGATGCCGACAAGCTCGGGACGAATGCCCCAACAGCCCAGCATGAAATGGTCCCTACCGATGGCCCCGCGGACAGTCTTGACGTACGTCCGAAACGCATCGACAAGACTCAACTTCCGCCGGTCGAAATAGTCGCGATGCGCATTGTAGCCTTCGTACCGGAGATGCCTCAGTCCGTCTACTTTGAAATACTCCCATCCCTGCTCGCGAAATCCGCGGAAAATCGGCCGGACGATGCTGTCCAACGCCTGAGAATTCGAAGCATCGAGGGGATATTGGATCCAGTTTCCTGTGACCGGTTTCCCCTGCGCGTCCCGCACGAACCAATCGGGATGCTGCAGGGCCAGGCTTTCTTCGAAAATCCCTACTCCCATCCAGAGTCCCGGCGTGAGCCCTTTGTCCTTGATGTAACCGGCGAGATACTTGAGCCCTCGCGGGAATTTTTCATTCGGCTTCAGCCAGTGCTCCGGTCCTCCGTTGCCTCGCTGATAGCCATCGTCCATCTGGAAATACTCGTAACCGTACGGTCTCAGAGTCGATGAGAAGACGTCAGCAGTCTCCATCATGTCCTTTTCTGTCACTCGATCGAAGAACGCGAACCACGAAATCCATCCGACAACTGATTTCGGCCAGACCTTGTAGGTCCACGGCTCAAAGTACTGGAGGCCCCGGTGGGCCTGGTAAAACCGCGGCCTGAACCGAAGGACGATTTCATATCCCTCGATATCGATCGAGAACGAATTCTGCCGTTCTCCGAGCTTGAGCGGGGAGAGGACAACTCTTGGATTGGCATCGACAGAAAACGCCCAATCAAAGGTCCGGTCATACACGGCCCGGTTTCTCAGATTGCGGCCGATGCCGGAGGCATTGCGAACGATCAGCGGACCCTGACTTGCCCTGTCCGTCGGTCGATCGGCCTCACACGGAAACGATTCCGCGCTCCCGTACACTGTTCCGGATATCCTGATCTTCTTGTTCGAAGAGTGGGTCGTGAGCAGCGCGACCTGCTGAATCTTCCTGCCGTCTTCGTAGATCTTCACCTGACGATCAAGCACCGAACCGTCGAAACGGATTGTTCCCCTGAAAAGCAGCCGACCGTCGTACGTGAAGGTGATCGTGCTGTCCTTGATGTCAACGAGAGCCTCTTGGTTCGGAGGAGCAGCAGCATTCTCTTGAGCAAACGACGGCCCCGCTGTCAGAAGCAGCATGGAAAGAAGCGTCAGGCTACTCAGAGTTTTCGTAAGTACATTTTTATAAGTCATCGCTTCGGCGCCTCTCGCCTGGGGCCGGCCGGCAAAAGATCCACAATCCCGACATCAATGTACTGGCCACCGCTCTTTTGCCTGCAGTGGACTGCGAGGACATTTTTCCCCGGGCGGAGCGCCTTCATCCCGGCCGGAGCGATCGGTGCCTCTTCATACTCCGCCGTGTATCGGCCGAAAGAACCGGCAAGGACCCCATTGATGAAGATCTCAGCGTCATCGTCGTGGTGAATTCTGAAATGAAGCGACTTGAACGTTCCAGACGGCAGAACGATTTCTGATCTCAGCCAGATATCGTTCGTGGTCCATTCGGTTCGGATAACGGCCTCCGGCGTTCCTTCTTTGCCGAACCCGCCGGCCCCCTCCTGCCACTTGCTGTCATCGAACTCCGGCTTCATCCATGAATCATCCGGTCTTTCCAGCGTGTATCTCCATTGCCTCCCATCCCCCTCCGATGTCGGGACGACAGGCTTCACGATCGGGTCGGGCGGAACGCGCGAAAAATCGCCTTTGTTCGCGGCGGCAACGCGTGAGAGCACCGGCTTCACCATCGCCCGATCGTATGTCATCAGACCGTTGCACTCGATCTCGACGTCGGTGGTCTGCGTGTAGACGGCAGCGGAGAGCCCCGGCGACTCTTTGAGCTCATACACCTTCCTCAGGAATTTCTCGTACTGGTGCGTGAGCTGTTCGGCGTTCAACATCCCTTTGTATCCCCAATTCTCCTTCTTCCATGTATGGCCTTCAACCGCCAAACCGAGTCCGCCGAATTCGCCGAGGACGATGGCACGGTTTGGATCGGGATTCGGAGACCTGGGCGCCGGATAGTTGTGGATATCCAAAAGATCTCCGGCGTTTTTGTCGGTCCAGCCGCTGGCGTTGTTGACCAGACGTGACGGATCGAGCTGTTTCACCCAAGCGGACAGCCGTTCGGTGTCGTACTGTCCCCATCCTTCGTTAAAGACAACCCATTGGACGATGGAAGGATGATTCCAATGCGTTTCGACGAGCCGCTGCAGCTCGAGCTCGAACTGTTTCTTTGACTCGTTGGTCTTGTTGTTTGCGCTGGGCATATCCTGCCAGATCAGCAGCCCAAGCTTGTCGGCCCAATAGTACCATCGCTCAGGCTCGACCTTTACGTGCTTGCGCGCCATGTTGAATCCCAGCTTCTTCGTCATCTCGATGTCGTAACGAAGAGCTTTGTCCGTCGGGGCGGTGTAGATCCCGTCCGGCCAGAATCCCTGATCAAGGGGGCCAAGCTGGAACACAAATTCTCCGTTGAGCAATATTCGTTGCACTCCCTTGCTGTCGGGAGCGATTTCGATCTTTCGCATCCCGAAGTAGGACTTCACGGCATCCACGACTTTGCCATCCCTCAGCAATTCGATTTTCAGATCGTAGAGAAACGGTTTCTCCGGAGTCCAGAGCTTCATCGATCGCAATGGAACCGGGATACCGTCGCCGGGCTTTCCTTCCGTCTCGATGGTAGCCTTTCCGCCCTCCACAACCACGACGCGGACTTTTTGCGAAGCCGCATCGCCCATGGCCAGCACCTTGAGGTTCAGTTTCTTTCCGTCAACGTCAGGTGCCGCGACGATTGAGGCAATGTGGTCTGCGGCGACCGGTTCCAGCCACACCGTCTGCCAGATGCCGGTGACTGGGGTATACCAGATACTGCGCGGAATCAGCACTTGCTTTCCGCGGGGTTGATCGCCATGATCGGTCGGATCAAAGACGCCGACGACAATCTCCTGCTCACCATCCATGCGCAGTGCGTCCGTAATGTCAAAAGAGAACGCATCATATCCACCAAAGTGATATCCGACCAACTTTCCGTTGATGCGGACAGACGCCTCCCAATCGACCGCCCCGAAATGTAGAATGACGTGCCGATTTTTCCATCCCTTCGGGAGTTTGAACGTCGTCCGATACCAGAGACGATCCGCGTGCTTCATCACTCCGGAAAGAGCGGATTCAATCGGATACGGTACGAGTATTCGTGCGCTCAGTTCCTTCCCCACCGGCGGCTCCTCACCGGCTGCGGCCTCCGCATACTGCCAGAGCCCGTTGAGGTTCATCCATTCATCACGAACCAGCTGCGGACGCGGATATTCGGGAAGAGGATTCTTTGGATTCACATCCTTCGACCACTTCGTCAGAAGCGGTGCGGTGGGAGGAATCTTCCACTGCGATTCAGCAGAACTGAGTAGGAGAATCAGAGCGAGCGTAATTATCGGAATCTTCATTAGCGTAGTCCTCTTGTTTGCACACTGATCACACAGATGTTACGAGATGTACACAGATAATATTATCAGTGAAAATCTGTAGCATCTGTGTTTTCTGTGTTCTATGACAGTGTTTTCGTGGGTCAGTCGACTTTCCATTCGTAAAGCCCCGCGGAAAATTCCGGCACGAACTGAACCTCCAAGCGTAAAGCCGAGGTCTTGACAGGCTTGAATGTGATATTGCAGTACCGGTCCTTTTCCACTTCGTACGGCGAGACGTTCTCAACCGGTTTCCACTCCTCGCCGGCTTTGTAGAGCAGCACCCACGACTTTGGCAGGCGGCATTCCCCAATTCCGGTGTCGTCAAACCAGTAGATTTCCGTCCGGGAAACCGTTTCATCTTTCTTGAAATCATACTGAATCCATTCCGTCGTTCCTTTCTTCGGCCACCAATGGAGAAACGGGATTGAGTGGTCGATGGAGTTCGCCGGCTCGAGTTGATCGTTGATCGCGTCAGCACGTCGATTCTGGGAGGCAGTCACCTTGCTTGTATAAGCGATGGTCGGTGCAGGGAGCGGCCGGGCCGCAGCGATCTCACGGGCCGGCCAGACATTCATTTGCCCCATTCCGCGATGTGCCCAGGCATAGTACGGAACAGCGGTGAACGGCTGTTCCGGATCTGCTACGACGGTTTTTTCGAGCGTCCGACGCACAGGTATGGCCGACGCAAGGACGACCTGGACGCCATTCAGCAGGTCTTTTCGAAACTCAGATCTCAAGGGTGCTTCGTCAGGCAGAACAAGATTCGTGACGTTGCCGTCCTTGTTGTCGACCCATTCGCCGCAAAATACCACGGGGCCTCGCTCGAGCGCGACTTTTCCTTTGTCATCGAGAAGCTTTTCGTTCGCGACCACTCGCCGGACAGGCATCGGGAAACTGACTGAGATGACGTCCCCTTTCCTCCAAATGCGGCGGATGGCGGCGTAACCGTTTTCAAGCGACGCCGGCACCGGCGTTCCGTTCACTTTGATGACGGGCTCTTCGCTGTTTCTGTCGAGGAATCGATAGAGGTCGCTCGGCACCGGGCGATTTTGCGCCCAGCCGGGGATCCGGATTTTTATGCCGAACCGGCCCGGGCTTTCCGGATCAATCGCGATGGAGACCGAACCATCCCACGGATAGCGGGTTGTCTGAGCTAGGCGGACTGTGCGGCCCGGCATTTTGCCCGGCAATTTGCCCGGCATTTTGATCGATGTCTCGCTTTGAATGAAGAGGTTCACCAACAGATCCGTTCCGTCCCGGGCATACGTATATCCCGCGATGGAGGGAATGAAGCGGAGGACATTCGGCGGACAGCATGCGCACTCAAACCATCCTGAGCGATTCGCACCGCGGAATGATTCAAGCGGATTCGGATAGAAGAAACGGTCACCTTCCATTGATACGCCGGAGAGGAATCCGTTGTAGATGATCCGTTCCACGACGTCGATGTATTTAGCGTCGCCGTGGAGGAGGAACATCCGGTAGCTCCAGAACGCGTTGGCAATCGCTGCACACGTCTCGCAATAGGCGCTCAGATTCGGAAGAGCGTACGGATGGCTGAAACCCTCGTTCCCTCCGGTCGCTCCGATACCTCCGGTGATGTAGAGCTTCGTACTGACGACATCCTGCCAGATCTTGTCGAGCGCTTTGATGTATGAGGCATCGCCCGTGAGAGCCGCCACGTCAGCCATACCGGCGTACAAGTATGCGGCCCGAACAGAATGTCCGACAGCGCTGTCCTGCTCGATCACCGGGATGTGATCCTGAGCGTATTCACCGATCAGCTCGTGACCTTTGGCATTTCCTCTCTCATCGACAAAGAACTTCGCTGTCCTCAGATGTTTTCCATCACCGGTAATCCTGTAGAGCTTGCACAATCCCATTTCGATGACCTGGTGTCCCGGCACTTCACGACGCTTGCCGGGGCCGAACGTGCTACAGACGAGATCGGCGCTCCTAAGAGCTATGTTGAGCAGATTGCGTTTGCCTGTAGCAAGGTAATGAGCTGCCGCAGCCTCGTAGAGATGTCCGACGGTGTAGAGTTCATGACTTCCGTCTTTCTCCCCCACCCATCGGTCCTTTCCACCCGGCGGAGAATAGGCAGAGTCCATGAGCTTTCGGGGAGTATAAAGGTATCCGTCTTTTTCCTGTGCGGCGCCGATGAGAGCGATGACACTGTCGACGTAGTGATCGAGTTGAGGATCCGGATGAAGAGCGAGTGAGAAGGAGGCGCCTTCAAGGACCTTATAGACGTCGGAGTCGTTGAAATGAAGACCGATGAAGCGTCCCGTCTTCAATCCCGCGGCTGTTGCGAAATTGTCGAGCCGTCCCGTAATCTCGCACTGTTTGAAATTGTGGGGTAGTGTGACCGTCCTGTTGGTTTCGATCCGGCGGGACCAGAAATCGTCTTCGACCTTGACGTCCGTAAAGGGTACGGGATTGATCGGATAATCGTTCTTTTTCACTTGGCCGAATGCAGTTGTGGTGAGAGCCAAGAGAATGATTGAGAATGGAGGGGATAGTCTCATGGAGAAATTCCTATGAGGTATTTTGATGAAGCGCAATCGACAAACACGCTTGGGGGTTGAAACCCATCTATCCTTTTTCGTTTTGAGGCTGTCCAGAAAGTACTATAAACCATTAGAGCAAGTTCAAGAGTTGTCGAAAATCAACGATTCTTGAAACTCGACCGGGTCGAAATCACATTTCGACCTACATTTTGGACAGCCTCAATAGCTAATTCTTCGAACGGCAGATATCAAGAACGCCATTTGACTCCGCTTGCCCCGACCTTCCCGCCAGACCGACAACGTCTTTCGGGCTGGTAGGTCGGGGTTACAAACAAGAGAGAGCCAAGGGGCTTCAGCCCACATTCCCCGCCCAAGAACAAATCCCTATCGCTCCTGTCGTACCACAGCCAATTCATACACTTCTGCCGTCGGCTTGTTTTCTTTCGCCCTGAACATCACGGCGACCCGTTTCTTTCCGCTGAAAAGATCGGGAGGGATATCGTAACCGACTTTCACGTACACATCCCCGGTTGCACCCTGCAAAGCCTCGGACCTCAGGAGTTTGCCGTCGATCAGCACATCGAACCTGCAGCTGTCTCCTCCCCAAAACGTACATTGAAGTACGTTCGGTGACGAAGGTGCGACGTTCAGGTCAAAGCGGAACCAGAGCTGCGACCTGATCCATTTTTTGTCTTGTCGTCGGCCTGACTGGAAGCGGTACGCCTGGAAATTATGCTCCCGCTCAGAGGCCGCCTCGCCAATGAGCACACGATCGATAACTCCCTCCGGCAACGCGGGTCGTGAGTCCTGCACCTCTTTCCATCGGGCGGGCGAGTAGATGTTCCAGTACACGGCGTAGCGCTGACCGAACATCCGGTTGAACGGCAGCAGCGTTACATCATCCGGCCTGCCTGCCCCCTCGGTGCGGAACATCAGCGGC
>DOWV01000141.1:16592-37073 GCA_003519375.1 Bacteroidota bacterium | reverse complement strand
CGGATTTGTGGACATTACCTATGAACCGAATACTCGTTGTAGCAATTTCCTTTGTCGCCGGTGTTTCGATTGTCCGAGGCAATGGCGCGGACTCCCTGCGACATCCGGATGAGCGTCATTTGAAGAACGTCCGGCAGCTGACATTCGGCGGAACCAATGCGGAGGCGTATTTCTCTTTCGACGGAAAGAAACTGATTTTCCAGTCAACGCGTCCACCGTATGCCTGCGACCAGATCTTCACGATGAACATCGACGGCTCGGACCAGAAACTGGTCAGTACCGGGAAAGGCCGGACGACTTGCGCGTACTATCTCCCGGGAGACAAGAGAATCCTCTTCGGGTCAACGCATGCACACGGTGCGGATTGTCCCCCCTCGCCCGACAAGTCGAAGGGTTATGTATGGGGAGTGTTCAACGATTATGATGTTTTCGTCGCAAACGCGGATGGATCAAACCTCAAACCCTTAGCTGCAAGCTCGGGATATGATGCGGAAGCAACAGTCTCTCCGAAGGGAGACAAAATTGTCTTTACCTCCTCCCGCGACGGCGACTTGGAATTGTACACGATGAACCTCGACGGGTCCGACGTCAGGCGGATCACTCATTCGCTCGGGTATGACGGGGGTGCTTTCTTTTCCTGGGACGGAAAGAAGATCGTTTACCGCGGCGGGCACCCGGCACTGCCATCGGAAGTCAGCGAATACAGGATGCTCCTTCGTGAGCAGCTCGTGAAACCCGGCAAGATGGAAATCTTCACCTGCGACGCCGACGGGAAGAACCAGAAGCAATTGACCCGCAACAACGCCGCGAATTTCGCACCGTTCTTCTTCCCTGACAACGAACGAGTGATATTTTCTTCGAACGTGAATGACCCCGGGGGGAGATTCTTCGATTTGTTTGTCATGAAGAGCGACGGCTCCGGGCTCGAGCGCATCACCTATGGCGGTCATTTCAATTCCTTTTCGATGTTTTCCCCGGATGGAAAAAAGATTGTTTTTGTGTCCGACCGGAATGCGAAAGCTCGCTATGAGTTCAATGTGTTCATTGCTGATTGGGTGGAATAGTCTGTTTGCAGGGATTGCGGCTGATCAAGCCGGTGCACCACGTACGGGTTTGTTATGAGATTGAAAGCGAAGAGGATCGTGATCACAGGCGGGTCGCAGGGCCTCGGTCGGGCGCTTGCAACCCGATTTGCGGAAGAGGGTGCACGGATTGCCATCTGTTCCAGGACTTATGATGAACTCAACAGAGTCGCTCTTGACCTCGCCGTCCGCGGCCATGCGCCCGTCTTCGCATCATGCGATATTGCTGACGCGGATCAAGTAAAGCGTTTCTCGGATCTCGTTCTTTCAGAATTCGGCTCGGTTGACGTTTTGGTCAACAACGCGTCGGTGTTGGGACAGCGCATCGAGATTGTTGATTGGACGCGCTCTGCATGGGACCGCGTCATCGATGTGAATGTCAACGGTCTTTTCGCCGTGACAAAGGCTTTCCTCCCCTCCATGATCGGCCAACGGGCTGGCTCCATCGTAAACGTTTCATCCTCCGTTGGGAGAAAAGGTCGTGCAGGATGGGGTGCTTACGCCGTTTCAAAATTCGCTCTCGAGGGATTTACGCAGACGCTGGCGGACGAAGTGAGGCATCATGGAATCCGGGTCAATTCGGTGAATCCCGGCGCCCTGGATACGGAAATGCGCCATGCGGCATACCCCGATGAAAATCGGGATACGCTCAAGAAGCCGCTGGAAGTAACTGACGTTTTTGTGTTCCTCGCCTCCGATGAGAGCCGGGGAACGACAGGACAGTGCTTTGATGCACAGGATTATTTTAAAACCAAAAAGGAGATCGTATGACGAAAGTTGTTCACCTGAAGGCGCTCGTGCTGCTTGCTCTGCTTGTGCTGCCACAGATCGTGCTTTCCCAGTCCGGTCCGGCTATTACTGCGGCGGAAATTCAGAAGCATGTCAAGTACCTCGCCTCGGACCAGCTCGAAGGCCGGAAGACGGGCACGAAAGGCGGAGAGGCAGCGGCTCGGTACATTGCCAACGAGTTCAAGTCGTACGGTCTCAAACCTGTCGGTGACCAGGGGACCTACTTCCAGAAGTTCGAATTTGTCTCCGGAATCGAGCTGGGGGACGTTAATACTCTCACGCTGGCCTTGCCCGGAAAAACCACAAATCTCGAGCTCAATAAGGATTTCAGACCCCTCGGTTTCTCGACGAGCGAAGCGTACGAAGGCAGTGTTGTATTTGTCGGCTATGGCATTTCGGACACTGCCAAGAAACTCGATGACTATGCAGGCGTGGATGTAAGCGGAATGGCAGTCCTAGTCCTCCGAAACGCCCCTCCCTCTGAAATGGGCAGAGATTTCAGTCAATATGCTTCTCTCCGCTATAAGGCTTCGAAAGCCAAGGAGAAGGGCGCCCGGGCATTGATCGTTGTCACGGGGCCGGAAGACTCCGACAGTGATGATTTGATCCGGCTCACCTATGACAACTCCTCCGGAAATGCGGGTCTGCCGGCCCTGAATGTCACGCGCAAGACTGCCGATCAGCTTCTTGCGAGTGCGGGCGTGACGGTGAAGGATCTTCAGAAGAAGCTAAACGAATCGAAACAATCGAATTCCTTCCTGCTGAAAGAAGTAACAGTGGGCGCGAAAATCAGTCTCAAGGAAGTTCGTCAAACGACAATGAATGTCGTTGGGTTGCTTGAAGGTGAGGATGAGTCACTCAAGAACCAGATTATGGTTTTTGGCGCTCATTACGATCACCTTGGAATGGGAGGCGAAGGCTCTGGATCCCTCCGTCCTGACACGTCGGCGGTCCATCACGGTGCCGATGATAATGCATCCGGGACGGCAGGCGTACTCGAATTGGCCCAGGCTTTTGCGAGCAACAAGAATCTCCTCAAACGGAGCATGCTCTTCATCGCTTTCACAGGTGAGGAGCTGGGAGTACTGGGATCAGCCTACTACGTCAACCACCCGATTTTCCCGCTCGAGGGTACGGTCGCAATGCTCAATATGGATATGATCGGTCGGATGAACAACAAGACCCTCATCGTCTACGGCATAGGGACATCACCCGGGTTTGAGACTCTGGCCACGAAATATAACAAGGACTCGACCTTCGTGCTGAAGCTGAACAAGGACGGGTACGGTCCGAGTGATCACGCCTCATTCTACGCAAAGCGAGTACCGGTCTTCAACTTCTTTACGGACATTCACTCAGATTATCACAGGCCGTCGGATACCTATGATCGGTTGAACTATCCGGGTGAAGAGAAGATCCTGCACTATATCGAGTCCATCGCCATCGAACTCAATGCGACGGCCGATAAACCACAATACGTTGCTGTGGAGATGCCGCGCCAACCCGCTGGAGGAAGAAGCACCCGGGTCACGATGGGAACCATCCCGGATTTCGGTGAGCAGGTCCAGGGATTCAAGATCTCCGGTGTGCGGGAAGGGGGCCCTGCAGCGAAGGCTGGATTGCTGGGAGGCGACATCATCATAAAATTCGGCAAGATTGAAATCAAGAATCTCTATGATTTCAATTATGCCCTCGGGGAGCGCAAGCCGGGCGATGAGGTGGATGTGGTGTTCAAACGGGGAAATGAAACGAAGACGGCGAAAGTGACGCTCCAGAGGCGAAACTAAGAGGAGACTCATCAGCCTCGGACGCGAGTCCGAGGCTGATTTTGATGCTATTCTATTTCACTCAGAGTAGTGTACTTCGACGTCCCATCCTTTTTCAGGATTTCCAGTTGGTTCACGAGCTCCTCGCTCTTCTCGTCCAAATCATCTTCGAGAGCGTCAAATTCCTGAATGGAGTTGCTTGTGAACTGTTCTACGAAGGAGTTCTTCTTGCCTTTCTGCTCATAGACCGCATAATCCTTCTTTCGCGCCACACGGAAGTGGTTCTTCATTTCCTTCACAAGCGCGAGATATTGTTCGCGCTTCTCCGGATCGATATCGTAGGAAATTTGTAACAGAACTTTCGGCATATGATAGGTTCTCCCTTGGTTGGTACGAGGTCTTCTTACTCGAATTTCTTCATTGCTTCGCGGACTTCGCGCTCATTCATCCCAAAATAATGTCCAAGTTCGTGAAATAGCACTTCCACAATCCGGTGCTCGATTTCCTCGTCCGAGCTGCAGACTCTCTCTATATTTTGCTGGTAAAGAGTAATCTTGTCCGGCCCCACAGGATACATCCCGTACGAGGTGCCCCGCTGCGGCAGCGGAACTCCCTGGTAGAGACCAAGGAGGTTGTGTTTGCCTGCCTTTGACCTGACCATCGCATCCGTCGACGGGAAATCCTCGACGACGATCTGGACATTCTCCACGCGATGCTTGAACGCGTCGGGAAGACTTTCAAATGCGTGTTCTGCGATTTCTTCAAACTGTTCCCTCGTCAAACCCGCTCCCCTCTCCTCAAAGTTTCCCGTCGATGTGGAACTGATCAGCGGCGACGTAGAGTGCTCCGCCGAACAGCGCCATCGTCCCAAGCACGACAAGAATTGACTTCCCGATGCTCATCTGGTGACCGACCCTGGTGCCGAGCACGGCGAGAACCACGCTCCACACTGCGATAACGGAATCAAAACCGACCAGGATGACATACGACACCGGCTTGATCGTGTAAGGATGCGGGTTTCCGGTGAACATGTACATTCCGAACGTCAACAGCTCTATCGGGAGGATGACGAAGAGTGTCAGTGCAATAGGCGTCAGCGAATATCCTAACAAGCCCAGCGAGCTCCGGAACCCGGATTTTCCGCCGAACAGTTTTGCCATCCCATGATAGGCCAGTGTCAGGATGGCGGCAGACGCAAGTCCCAGCACGATGCCTGCACCGAGGGCTGAGCCGATGAGATCGAGCAAATTCTCAAAGTACCTCCCGAGCCGAAACAGCCAAAATCCTGTGAACGATAGGCTGATGCCAAAGAGGGTAAAGAGGAATAGGACGTAATTCTTGTGTTCGGCGAGGGTGATCGTGCGAAACGCTTTATGGGGAGATTCGAGAACCGTCCAGCCGGTTTCAAAGAGATTGAGATTCGGGACGCGATCCTGGATAAATCCCTTGCATTGTGAACAGGTTATCGCAAAATCATCGTTTTCTACACGGCAGACAGGGCATTGAATCATCGCATTCCGAATTAATTCCGGATCAATGTAGCAAGAATGGCCCTTCAATGCAACGGTTTTCTCACGCGAATCGTCAATCCCAATGTTTCGTCACGATGCGAGCGGCTCGAACTTTGCCGTGAAGTGACGAAGGACGGGCGCTTCCTCGACGATCCGGAACCCCTTGAGTTGGTTTCGCCGGGCAAAGACGTCAAGAACCACCTCTATGACGTAGTCAATGTGACTCTGTGTGTAAACCCTGCGCGGGATTGCCAATCTGACCAATTCCATCGGCGGCGAGAACAGTTTACCCGCAGAGTCGTACTTGCCGAACATGACGCTTCCGATTTCCACAGAGCGGATACCACCGGCCCGGTAAAGCTCGCACACGATCGCCTGGCCCGGAAACTGGTCGGGCCTCAGATGCGGCGCGAACCGCTTGGCGTCGAGGTATATGGCATGGCCGCCCGGGGGCTCGACAATCGGCACCCCACCCCCGACTAGCTTCTGGCCGAGGTATTCCACAGACCGAATGCGGTACGTCAGGTAGTGTTCGTCTACAATTTCCTCAAGCCCTTGTGCAATCGCCTCAAGATCTCTTCCCGCCAACCCGCCATACGTCGTGAAGCCTTCCGTCACGATGAGGAGATTTCTGGCATTCACCGCGAGTGAATCGTCGTTCAAAGCCAGAAAACCTCCCATATTGACGAATGCGTCCTTTTTCGCGCTCATCGTGCATCCATCAGCATGGGAGAACATCTCCCGAGCAATGGACGCAGCACTTTTGTCTGAGTACCCGGGCTCCCGCTTCTTGATAAAGAATGCGTTCTCGGCGAATCGGCAAGCGTCGAGGAAAAGTGGAATATCGTGCTGCTTGAGCAGCTGCTTCGTCTCCCGGATGTTCGCCATGGAGACGGGCTGGCCGCCGCCGGAATTATTGGTGATCGTAATCATGCAGAGCGGGATGTTCCGCGGCCCGACGCGCTCAATCAGCGCCTTGAGGGCCGGTATGTTCATGTTCCCTTTGAAATCTGCAATGAGGTCCGGTTTCTTTCCCTCATCTGTCGGCAGATCGACGGCTTCCGCCCCGGAGAACTCGACATTGGCACGTGTCGTGTCGAAGTGTGTGTTGTTCGGAATAACCTTTCCTTTTCCGCCCATGATGGTAAAGATGATCTTTTCCGCAGCTCTACCCTGATGGGTGGGAATAATATGCTTTAGCCCCGTCAGCGCTCGTACCGCCTTTTCAAATCTGAAGAATGAGCGCGATCCGGCATATGCCTCGTCGCCATCAAGAATCCCGGCCCATTGTTTTGCGCTCATGGCGGACGTCCCGCTGTCTGTAAGCAGATCAATCAACACGTCGTCGGCGTGAATGAGGAAAGGATTGAAAAAAGCTTTCCGAAGAACGTCATGACGCTCTGCTTCCGTTGTAAACTGAATGGGCTCAACAGATTTGATCTTAAACGGCTCGATAATCGTTTTCATAGAGTCTCTCGCAGAAACACCATGATTTTCGAAACAGTTTTCTTTTTAGTAAGTGCTCTGGATGAGCCCGCTGTGATCTGCTCACCGGATATTGGGGCCACAGGCTCGCACTTTCCGCCGGACGTGAAACTCATTGGATGAGAACTGCCACTAACGGTGCCGTGAGGAGCAGCGCGCCCAGTTGATATCTCCCCCCTTCAGTGGAGTATGACGTCACGATGTGGAGCAACAGAGCGACTGCCTCCGTGGCGCTACTACCAATGAAAAGCCCCTCCGTGGAGGGGCATCGGTCTGACAGCATTTCACTCCGCGTCGTACTGAATGATCGAGAAAATGTCATAGCGTCCCAGCGCAGCCCGACCCTTCAGGAAATTCAATTCGATAAGGAACGAAAGCCCCTCGATGCGCCCCCCCAGTCTCTCCACGAGCTTGCATGCCGCCGAGACGGTCCCCCCTGTCGCGAGAAGGTCATCGTGGATCAGAACGGTTTCCCCCGGAACGATCGCATCGCGATGAATCTCAATGCTGTCCGTCCCATATTCAAGGGCATATTCCTCCCTGATGGTCTCCGCCGGCAGCTTCCCCCGTTTTCTTATCGGGACGAATCCTGCTTTGAGACGGAGCGCCAGGGCCGCGCCGAGGATAAACCCGCGCGATTCGATGCAGACGATTTTGTCGATTTTCCGTCCTGCGTAATGGGCTTCCAGCACCTGGACTGTCTGCTGAAATGCACCGGCGTCCTTCAGGAGGGTGGAAATGTCCCGAAACATGATCCCGCGTTTGGGGAAATCCGGAACGGTGCGGATGTGAGAAGCGAGCGCTTGCTTGTCGTTGATCATTGGAGGTCGGCCGTCCTGCCGTGAGTCACCACTGGATCGGTTCTTTCTTTAGGAACGCTTCAATTCCTTTCTTGCAGTCATCCGTCATTCGCGTCAGTGCATTGAGATTGGAGGCATAACTCAATGCATCATTCACAGACATGCCGTGAATACGCGAGAACAATTCTTTGATCAGGCCTAGAGAGGAGGAACTGCATTGTTTCACAATATCGTTTGCCAACCGGTTGCCGTATTCCTCAATCTCGGTTTCGGGTATGACCGTATTCACAAGGCCGATGCGAAACGCTTCCTCGGCGGAAATCACGTTGCCGCGGAGCGTCAGTTCACGTGCGCGCCCTTCCCCTACTCTCCGGATGAGGAAGAACAGCACAATGGCGGGCACAAACCCGATTCTGGCTTCTGTGTAGCCAAACCGTGCAGTCTCTCTGGAGGCGATGACAATATCACAGACCGTTGCCAGGCCGCATCCTCCGGCGAGGGCATTGCCTTGAACGAGTGCGATGACAGGCTTGCGCCCTGTGTAGATTTGGAGGAAAAGACGCATGAGGCTGTTCGAATCCTCCTGGTTCTGTACGAAATCGAATTTCGAGATCTTCTGCAAGTAGGCGAGGTCGGCTCCGGCACAAAACGAATCGCCCTCTGCCTTGAGGAGCACGACTTTGACATCGGGATCGCGGCTCGCCGATTGGAATGCCGTTGTGAGCTCTGAGACCATCAGGTCATCGAGAGCATTGTGCTTTTCTGATCGGCTGAGCGTGATGGTGCAGACACGGTGCTCAGTCTGGCTTTTGATGCGTGTGAAATCCATGTTTGGGGGTGATGTTCGCAATGAAAGTACCAAGAAGGCGAGTGAAATGCAACAAACGAAAAAGGTCCCGGCTCGTCACCGGGACCTCTCGCGAAAACGTCTGTTGACTTTCCCTCCTAGGCGTCGTAGTACAGGAGGAACTCATACGGATGTGGCCGCAGTTGAATGGGCTCAACTTCCTTTTCCGTCTTGTACTCAATCCATGTTTCAATCACGTCCTCCGTGAAGACATCGCCGCGAAGGAGGAATTCGTGATCGTTTTCGAGTTCCTTGAGTGACTCGGCGAGGGATCCTGGTGTTGAAGGAACATCCCGCAATTGCTCACGCGTCATATCGTAGATATCCTTGTCCAAAGGCTTGCCCGGATCGATCTTGTTGATAATGCCGTCGAGACCTGCCATGAGGAGCGCCGCAAACCCCGTATAGGGATTGCAGGTCGGATCCGGGCATCGGAATTCGACGCGTTTGGCCTTCGGATTCGTTGAGTACATCGGAATTCGCACTGATGCCGACCGGTTGCGCTGAGAATACGCAAGATTGACAGGTGCCTCGAAACCGGGGACGAGCCTCTTATAAGAGTTGGTCGTCGGATTCGTGATGGCACAAAGGGCCGGAGCGTGTTTCAGAAGCCCTCCAATATAATACATCGCCATCTCGCTTAGGCCGGCGTATCCGTTCCCTGCAAAGAGCGGCTTGCCACCCTTCCAAAGACTCTGGTGGACATGCATGCCGGAGCCATTATCGCCAAAAATCGGTTTCGGCATAAACGTGACCGTTTTGCCATGCTTCTTGGCGACGTTCTTCGTGACGTACTTGTAAAGAAGATAGTTGTCCGCCATTCTCACAAGCGTGTCGCGGCGCATGTCGATTTCTGTCTGGCCGGCGGTTGCGACCTCATGGTGGTGCACTTCGACGGCAACGCCGACTGCCTCGAGCGTCAGGACCATCGCTGATCGCAGGTCTTGCAGGCTGTCGATCGGGGATGTCGGGAAATAGCCTTCTTTGAAACGTGGCTTGTGGCCGAGATTTCGTTCATCGTCGGCACCGCTGTTCCAGAAGCCCTCCTCGGAGTCGAGGTAGTAATAGCCAAAATTATGGGATTGGTCGAACCGAACGTGGTCGAGGATGAAGAATTCCGGCTCAGGGCCAAAAAACGCTGTGTCTGCAAGGCCTGTTGAGCGCAGATACGCTTCTGCCTTTTTTGCGATATGGCGCGGATCCCTGGAATAGCTTTCGTGGGTAATAGGATCCGCGATGTCACAAACGAGACTGAGGGTCGGGGCGGTTGTGAAGGGGTCGAGAAATGCCGTAGCGGGATCGGGGAACAGGAGCATATCGCTCTCGTGGATTTTCTGAAATCCGCGGATGCTCGATCCGTCGAATCCAATTCCATCTTCAAAAATTTCGGCTGAAAATTCCGTGGCGGTGACCGAAAAGTGCTGCCACTGGCCGATCAGATCGGTAAATTTTAGATCGATAATCTTCACAGAATGGTCCTTGATCATCTTCATGACCTTTTCGACCCCGGATGCTGCTTTTACTTTGGTGGGCATAAGACTCCTTCGTACTTGAAGCAATGAGTTATTTGTGATTATGAATTTTAATGATTGTGGTTTCTTTCGGGCTGGAAAGGACAATGCTTGTCGTCGTCTTGATAACGCCTGACCAAGATTGAATCTTTGCGAGCAGTTTTTCGAGACTGGCAGTGTTTGCCGTCCGGATCTTGAGGAGGTGAGTCCCCTCTCCTGTGATCGCGTGGCATTCCAGGATATCCTCCATCGCGGAGATATGGTCAACAAAGGACGCGTAGTGTTTGGAGGAATCGATCGTTGCGAGGACGAAAGCGGTAATGTCCCTGCCGAGAAGGTGGTGATTGAGTTTTGCGAAATAACCGACGATAATTCCGGCCTCTTCGAGTTTCCGGAGACGTTCGCTTACGGCAGGAAGCGAAAGACCGACCCTTTCTGCAAGGTCGTTCCGTCGGGTCCTTCCCTCTTTCTGAATAATTTCAAGGATTTTATTGTCGATTTCGTCGAGCATAAGGCGCCATACTTTGTTAGGAAAAGGGGTTGGTTACCTAAATAAGTAATACGGAAAGCGGTATCGACCTATAAATATAAGGTACGCGAGGGGAAAAGTCAAGGGCGGCGAAAAAGAAAGACCCCGCCGGAGTGCGACGGGGTCTCGTCAGGACACCTGGACAACGACGTCTTCAGGTCGTCGCGTTGTATTTTACACCACCTTCGTAAATAGTCATTTGGACATCGAAGTTCCGGTTAAGGACGACGAGATCCGCATCTTTGCCCACGGCAAGAATCCCTTTCTTGTGCTCGAGTCCCAGAACCTTCGCCCCGTTCAGCGAGGCCATGCGAACGGCGTCGGTGAGCGGTACACCCACCAACTCGACCATATTCTTGACGGCTGCCTCCATCGTCAGGGTGCTGCCGGCAAGGGTTCCGTTCTCCAGATAGGCCTTCTTTTCGCGCACGATGATCTTCTGATCCATGAACGAATACTCGCCATCCGGCATGCCGCTTGCCCGGATGGCGTCGGTGATGAGAATAATTCCACCATCCCCTTTGATATTATAGATGAGCTTCATAACAGCGGGATGGACATGGAATCCATCTGCGATAAGCTCGACCTTGAGCTCGTTTAGGAGAAGTGCGGCCACCGCGACGCTCGGCTGGCGGTGATGAAACGGCGTCATCGCGTTGAAGAGGTGCGTGATGTGGGCGGCCCCGTTATCGATGGCCATCAAGACTTCCTCAAACATGGCCGCAGAATGGCCGATAGACAAGACCACACCATTCTTTGCAGCAGCCCGCATCACTTCAGCCATGCCCGGCAGCTCCGGAGCGAGTGTCATCAATCGAATGTATCCCTGCCCGGCGGCATGAAGCTTGGTCCATCCTTCCACGCTCGGTTGCCAGAGATAATCGACCTTCATGGCCCCGTGCCATTTCTTGTTGATGAAGGGGCCCTCGAGGTGCATCCCCCACACGTTGGAGGCCTTCGAGTTCATACAGAACTCGGCGATGCGACTCACATCGGCGACCATATCTGATTCCGGTTTGCTGTACAGGGAGGCAAGAAGACCTGTGGTGCCATGCCGGAAGAAATGCTGGGAGATATGTTCAACAGCTTCCCGGCTCATATCGGTGAAACCATAACCTCCCCCACCGTGAACAAGCAGGTCGATGTATCCCGGGGTGAGGATCATTCCGTCAAGATCGTACGTTCGAATCCCCTTGGGGACGGCCACTTCTGCCGTCTTGCCTATACCGGCAATTTTCTTGCCTTCAACGATGATGGTGCCTTGCTGAATGATACGGAAAGGGGTTACGATGTCGACGTTTCGAATGGCGAAGGTCATGAAGGCTGCCCTGAGCTCTTCACGGACTGTGCACTCGCGCGCAGCGCTGCGATGGCGGCTCCGATATCAGGTTTACGGAACAGGGAAGTACCTGCAACCAGCGCATCGGCTCCCGCACGAACGACGAGGGGCGCCGTATCGGTATCGATCCCGCCGTCGACTTCAAGCCTGATATCACGGCCGGAAGCACGGATCATACTCCGCAGTTCTTCAAGTTTTCTCAGCGTCCCCTGGATGAATGCCTGACCTCCAAAGCCGGGGTTTACGGTCATTACGAGTATCAAATCCACATCGGGCATGACGTCTGTGAGCGTGGACGAAGGAGTGGCGGGATTGATGGAGACTCCAGCCTTTGCGCCGAGGCTCTTGATATGATTGATTGTCCGATTGAGGTGGACGCAGGCTTCCTGATGAACGGTGATATGATCCGCACCTGCTTTTCGGAACGCCTCGAGGTGACGGTCTGGATTGATAATCATCAAGTGCGTGTCGAGCGGAAGCTTGGTCGCCTTCCGTACAGCTTCGAGAACAATGGGACCGATGGTTATGTTCGGCACGAAACTTCCGTCCATCACATCGATGTGAATCCAGTCAGCCCCTCCCTTCTCGGCATCCTGAACTTGTTGACCCAGGCGGGAAAAGTCTGCAGCGAGAATGGACGGCGCAATGTAGATCATAAGGGGTTTTCAGTTCTGAATATCAGTCGGCTTCTCTCCTCTTTGCGCGACGACGAGGTCAATCGCACGACTGCTCGGGACGAGTTCACCAGCCTTCGGGAATTGCTCGATGACAGTATTCGGGAGCAGTTCCGTATTGATCTGATATGTGATGTTTCCGATTCGTAAGCCAGCCTGAATGATAATACGTTCAGCCTCCGAGAACGATTTCCTGATTACATCGGGAACCGGCAGCTGGTCGGCGCTCTTGCCCTGGCTGACAATGACAGTAATCACCCTTCCGGCAGGGACAATCGTGTTCTCGGGAGTATCTTGATCAATGATTGTGCCCTGAGGGTACTCTTCAGAAACCTCATAACGGGCATTGCCGAGCACTAAGCCGAACCGTTCAAGTGCGAATGTCGCATCGCGCAACGATCTCCCCCGCAAGGACGGAACATTTACCATCGGTTCGCCGCCACTGACCGTCAAGTACACTCCCCTGCCGAATTTTACAACAGTTCCGGCTGCAGGATTCTGGACGACAACAGTTCCTTCAGGATATTGTTTATCCGTTCGAGTATCAGATTTCTTTCCGACTAAACCCGCATCAGCCAGGAGTTTGATCGCCTCGTCGACGGGTCGGCCTATGACGCCGGGCACAGTGGTGGTCTTCTCCTGCTGAACGTACCGAGGCATTATAATGTTATTAAACACATAGAAAAGGACGATGATCGCAGCGAGCACGATCGCAGGAGTCCGGAAATCTTTGGCCTTAATATTCTTCCATCCTTTCATAAAAAAATATAGCCAAAGTTCGTCAGAGTTACAATACGCTAGCATGGCGTAGCGGACAGAGATTTTCCGCGGTACCGGGAGACGATTGCAGACTCATTCAGGCTGGTTGCGCTTCGGCGCCAACATTTTAGGTGTGGTCGTCCTCGACAACAACATAAGGCAAGGCATCCATGAAAGCCATCACCCGGAATCGCAATGCTGAACATGTTGCACTTTCGAAACCTGAGCAGGACGTTCTTCGCGTTCTCCTCTACTTTGATGTCTTCGGACATCCTGTGAATTCGAACGAGATTTTCACGTATTTCCCGTCAAGAGTGTCATCGCGAGCTGCCATCGAGGGCGCACTCGAATCCTTGCTGACGAAGTCCTTTATTCGTAGGAGACGGGGGTATTATTTCCTGAAGACCGCCGCCCAGCATTGCGTCGGCGAACGGATGGAGAAACAGCGACGGGCGGTCCGGCGAATGACCGTCGCCGGCTTGGTCGCGCGTTTCATCAGCTTCTTTCCGTTTGTGCGCGCCGTCATGGTGTCGGGGGAACTTTCGAAGGGCGTGGCCGGTCCCGAAAGCGACATCGATTTTGTCGTTGTCGCGAAGGATGGCAGACTCTGGGTCACCCGAACTCTTCTCATCGCTTTCAAGAAGCTCTTTCTGCTCAACAGCAAGAAGTATTTCTGCCTGAATCACTTCATCACCGAAAGCAATCTCGTCGTTGAATCACGGAATTTCTACTCTGCGCTCGAGATGGCGACATTAAAGCCTCTCGTCAATCGGCGGCTCCATGCCGAGTACGTGACGGCGAACGAATGGATTCGTGAATATTTCCCGAACCACGGAGAATTGACAGCTGATGGCGAACGAACCGCTCCACCATTGATCCGTTCTTTTCTGGAGAAGCTGTTTCCTGCGAACTTTACAGACCGGGCCGAGGAATTTCTCATGGCCCGATGGCAAATCGTCTGGAATCGCCGCTATGCACACCTCACGGAAGCCGATCGGAGACACAGGTTCCGATGTATGCCCGGTATCTCGACTGCCTATGGTGAAGATTTTCAGCACCGGGTTCTGACCAAGTATGCTTATCGTCTGCAGCAATATGGTCTGCCGCCGATTGGCCATGCCAACTGATGTAATGACCGAAAGATTCCATGGCTGACGTTCTTTTGACACACTCCTACTTTCTTCGATTTGATAAGAAAGAGCTCCGCGCGATGATGCCGTACCCTCCGCTCGGCACCCTGTACGCGGCGAGTGTTCTTCGCCAGAACGGGGTCAGCATCGCGTTGCACGACACAATGCTTACTGCAGCCGAAGACGAGATACTGCAAACGATCGAAGCGCACCGTCCGAGGGTGGTCGTGATCTACGATGACCAGTTCAACTATTTGACCAAGATGTGCCTCGAGCGGATGCGGATCGCTGCATTCCGTATGAGCGAGATTGCGAAAGCACGCGGGTGCACAGTTGTTGTGTTCAGCTCGGATGCAACTGATCATCTTCAAAAGTACTTTGACCATGGTGCCGATTTCGTTCTCTGCGGCGAGGCAGAGATAACCCTGTCGGAGCTTGTGGATGCCCTTCTCGGTCGATCCTATCAACCCATCGATCAGATTCAGGGACTGGCGTACGGGAGCGGTCGAGAAACGAAACGCACGTCGCCCCGGATGATCGTCACAGAACTGGACAGATTCCCCTTCCCCGCGTGGGATTTGATAGACCGCGCTGCGTACGCGAATGCATGGAAGCGGCATGGAATGTTCTCGCTCAACCTGGTGACGACGAGAGGATGTCCATTCCACTGCAACTGGTGCGCCAAGCCGATCTACGGTCAGGTTTACCATAGCCGTACACCGGAACATGTTGTCGAGGAAATCCTCTTCGTGCGCAAGTTGCTGTCGCCAAACCACATCTGGTTCGCCGACGATATTTTCGGATTGAAGCCGGGGTGGCTAAGCGGTTTTGCAGATGCAATCGAGAGGCGAGATGCCCGCATTCCATTCAAGTGTCTTTCCCGCGTCGATCTGCTTCTCAAGGAGGACAACGTGAGGAACTTGCGGCGGGCAGGGTGTGAAAGTGTTTGGGTAGGTGCCGAATCAGGCTCGCAGAAGATACTCGACTCGATGGAAAAAGGAACGACGGTCGAACAAATTCATGAGGCGACGGCGTTACTTCACCACCATGGAATCCGCGTCGGATTCTTCCTTCAGTTTGGCTATCCTGGCGAGAACCGGGCCGATATCGAGCAAACGCTCGAGATGGTTCGTGCGTGTCGCCCGGAAAACGTCGGGATTTCAGTTTCTTACCCGCTGCCGGGCACCAAGTTCTACGAAAGGGTCCGCGGGGAACTCCAGGCCAAAACGAACTGGATGGAGAGCGCAGACCTCGACTTGATGTTCCAGGGTGAATTCAGGCCCGAGTTCTATCGTGTCTTGCACAAGGTCACACACAAGAAACTCCGGATCTGGCAAGCCCAGAACGCGCTGAAGGAGATCCTGCGTGGATCCAGGGCGCCGCGTTCAGGCGAGGCGTTGCGTCTTGTGAAATCACTCTACCATGCGGCAACGCTGCCTCCCCTTCAACGAAGACTGGAAGCCGCATCACGACAGTCCGATCGCCGGCCGGCACCATAACGATGGACATTCTTCTAACACATGGTTTTTTCCTCAGCGAGGATGCCCAGGAACGGCGTGTGATGCGTCCCTATCCGCCCCTTGGTATTCTGTACCTCAGCGCGTACCTGAAGCTCCATGGGGTAGAGGCGCGGGTATTCGATTCGACGTTCAGCGAGAAAGCAGAATTCGAACGATATCTCGAGCGAGAGCGACCTCCCATCGTCGGCATCTATTGTAACCTCATGACGAAATTGAATATCGTCGGTATGATTCGAGTGTGCAAGAAATCCGGCGCGATTGTTGTTCTCGGCGGACCCGAACCGCCATCTTACCTGGATGAGTATCTTTCGAGCGGAGCGGACGTGGTCGTCATTGGTGAAGGAGAAGTGACATTGCTGGAGCTCGTGCGGCACCTGAGTGAGCGCGGGACACGCGATCTCGCCGGCATTCAAGGGATCGCATTCAGAGATGAAGAAGGACGTGTGGTAACGACGGCGCCCCGGATGCTGATACAGGATCTTGATGCTCTTCCTTTGCCAGATCGCGAGGCCATCTCCGTGCAAGCGTACCAATCTGCCTGGAAGAACCACCACGGACAGTCCTCAATCTCACTGATCACTGCGCGCGGTTGTCCCTACACCTGCACATGGTGCAGCCATGGGGTCTACGGATTTTCACATCGACGGCGTTCTCCGGAATCGGTGGTCCGTGAAATTGAGCGCTTGCAGGAGACCTACCGCCCCGACTTGCTCTGGATCGCTGATGATGTTTTTACGATCAACCATGGATGGCTACGGCGTTTCCGGGAGGAGTTGCATCGCCGCAACATCCGGATCCGATTTGAGTGCATCTCGAGGGCAGACCGCCTGAGTGAGGATGTCTTGAGCGTGATGGCGGAACTCGGATGCACACGTCTATGGCTTGGATCGGAGAGTGGATCGCAGAAAATTCTCGATGCGATGAAGCGCGGTGTTCGTGTCGAGGAGATTCGTACCATGACGGCTGCGGCCCAACGGTTAGGGATCGATGTCGGTCTTTTTGTGATGCTGGGGTACGAGGGAGAGACTGCGAAGGATATCGAAGCGACGATCGAACACCTGAAACAAACCAGAGCCAAGACGTTCCTCACAACGCTCGCCTATCCCATCAAGGGCACGGCTTATCATCAGCAGGTCGAAGCTCGCACGTACTCCGTGGGTGCATGGGATGCCACGACAGATCGCGATCGCCGGGTGAGAGGAAGATATTCTGACAGGTTCTATTGGTTCGCCCAGAGGCACATGGTCAACGAAGTTTTCTTCAACTCGGCAAAGAGCAATGGCGCGGCAGCCTTCGGTGCAAAGGCTGCCGCATTCACAAAATCAAAGATCGCACGACTCGGCATGCTGCTGACCCAGTGGGAGCGGAGCTAACATGGGGACCGCATCAGACCACGAGATGGCCGTTGGTCAAGCATTCGACAGCGTTGCGGCGACGTACGACGCCGTTTTTGGCGCCGGCGAAAGGACGCGCAGACTTCGTAACCTCATCCACTCCCTGATTGGGAGCCTCGCCACTCCTTCGTCGCACATCCTCGACATTAATTGCGGGACAGGTACTGACGCAATTGCTCTCGCAGTAATGGGACATTCAGTCGTGGGGCTTGATATCTCTCCCCTGATGATCAAGGAGGCGAAAACAAAGTCATCAGGAATGTCGCAGGTTCACTTTCTCGAAGGATCGTATCGGGCACTTGACAGCCTCGGGATCAAAGATTTT
Source organism: Bacteroidota bacterium (assembly GCA_003519375.1). Lineage (GTDB taxonomy): Bacteria > Bacteroidota > Ignavibacteria > UBA10030 > UBA10030 > UBA9647. Next base: position 19,612 of record DOWV01000141.1, on the reverse strand, counting down.
GATCTTGTGTTGTCGAATTTCGGCGGCCTTAATTGCGCTCCGGACATGGCAGAACTGGGAGTTCAGGCGGCACACGTATTAAATCCCGGAGGGTTATTCGTCGCCGTCGTCATGCCTCCCGTCTCCCTTTGGGATATAGGCTCAAAGTGTGCAAGAGGTCAGTTCTTCAATGCTGCGCGCCGGGCATGGACAGGCAGGGCCACGGCTGAGTTTGACCGAACTTCGTTCAGAGTATACTACCACTCCCCGTCTGACCTCACGAAGTCCCTTCGGCCGAATTTTCGACGCATTGACCTTGTTGGACTAAACATCTTCAGCCCTCCTCCACACGCGGGCACTTTCGCTGCGTCATTCCCCCGACTTTCGCATGCGCTCGCCGGACTCGATGACATTGTCGGGTCCCTCCCTTTGCTACGCTCCATGGGAGACCACTATGTGGCAGTATTCCAAAAAAGGGCGGATCGATGAAAATCTCAACCATGAGATTGATCGACAGGTTTGTGGGCATGCCTCTCTGCTGGATTGCCGGGATTTTTCGGCGATTCCCCGAAAGCCAGAGCCCATCCATCCGCAGCGTACTCGTGATCAAGTTCTTTGGCCTCGGGAGTGTCTTGTTGACCTCTCCGGCGCTGCAGGCTTTGAAACACAAATTCCCCGATTCGAAGGTCATCTTCCTTAGCTTTTCCAGGAACGAGGAAATTCTGGAAGAGATCCCATTCATCGAAGAGCGATGGATCATCGATTCGGATTCGATGACTTCCTTTGTGAAGTCGTTTCTGATTGTTCTGCGGCGACTTCTGTTTCGTCGAATCGATGTTGTGGTTGACTTCGAATTCTTCTCAAAATTCTCGACGTTGGTTGGAGCACTCGCTCGTCCCCGGATGCAGATAGGCTTCGCCCTGCCTACACGCTGGCGCCGGTGGAATCTTTCGCACTCGGTTGTTCTCGCAGGTGATCGTCACGTGACCGAGTCTTTTCTGGCCATGCTCGCACCACTCGGCCTTAAAGAGAGAGCCCTGTCTCTCCCGCGGATCAGTTCTTCTCGAACCGCTGATGGGACGCTGGAATTGCCGGTTCAAGTTCGGCTGTGGCGTGCTGACATCATTTGCATCAATCCCAATGCCGGAGAAACATCGCTCGATCGGAGATGGGAGGCGAGCCGCTACAGAGACGTTCTTGAGATTCTCCTCGAGGATTATCGCGACGTCCTTTTCTGCCTGATCGGCTCAGCTCATGAGCGCGGCTATGTGCAGCATATCCTGGAGCAGGTTCGAATCGGGAATGAAAGAGTCGTAAACCTCGCAGGCCGGACGTCGATTCAAGGGCTCATTGAGCTCTTCTGCCGATCGCGGATGCTGATTACAAACGACAGCGGGCCGATGCACCTCGCGGCGGCGGCCGGTCTTCCCACGGTTGCCCTGTTCGGGCCGGAGTCTCCAACGTTCTACGGTCCCTTGGGGAACCAGTCGATCAATCTGTATGTAAAGCTCGGGTGCAGCCCTTGCCTCAATCTTTATGATGCGAAGACGTTCCGCTGCCCTATTAATGCGAAATGTATGAAAGACATTCCCGTCGATTGGGTAGTCAAGGCAACGGGCATGTTGATGGAATCGGTGAAAGTCCCTGTACTCGTGGAGAGCACATCAGTTTGAAGACGGCACAGTGGTTTCTCCTCTCCGGACTTCTGATCCTGTTCCTCTTCAAGGGGCTTCAGCCGGCCTTCTCGCAGATAGGGACGGATTTCGCAAACTACTATACCGCGTCCTGGATAGCCGTGCACGATCGCGGCGAAACGATCAGGTTGTATGATCCATCCTGGTTCGCGCTCAAGGCGAGAGAACTTGGAGAGGCACAGGGAGGTATTTTTCGGCCTTTTCCTCCTCCGACTGCCCTTCTGATGATTCCTCTGACCGCCTTTTCGATGGGAGTGGCGAAAGACATCTGGACGGTCATGAATGTGCTGATACTGGCAGCTCTCGTGATCCTTTTTCGAAGCTTCTGCAAAGGGAATCTGCCCGCAGCAGCGATCATTCTTTTGGGAACCGGTTGGGGCGTGGTCAATGACGTCTACCTCGGTCAGGTATACCTGTTGATTCTTCTTTGTCTTGCTTTGAGTATTTATTTATTTGTCCGGGGTAGGGATATTATGGCCGGACTCTTAGCAGGACTTTTTGTGCCGGTCAAGTATTTTCCCTTTTGTTTGGTTGTGCTCTTTCTGATTGAGAAACGGTGGAGAGCCGCATGGTCTGCACTTGCTGCGGCTGCATTTGTAATCCTCGCGAGCATTTTTGTTTTGGGCTGGAATCTCCATGCTGAGTTTCTCACGTCAGTCTTCGCCTCGCATATGGACGGGCAAATGGCCAATCCATTCGCACTCTCGTATCAGTCGTGGAATAGTCTGCTGCGTACCTTGTTCATCAAAGACCAATTCCTCAACCCCAACCCCCTCGTTGATTGGGTTGATGGTTTTTCAGCCGTGAGGTTACTGATCATGGTGGCAGTGGTGTCCACGCTTGTTGTAGCAATCAGGCGAGATCTGGTATCTGCGCCAGGCGTCGGGTCGCGCCTTGCTCTTTTGTTCGTTGCGACTCTCCTTTTGTCGCCGGCATCGGCGTCGTACCACATGCTCATTCTCGCACTGCCGGCTGCGGCGATCTGGCCGGAACTCTGGAATGATTCAAATCGGCGAACCTCCATGATCCTGTCGGTATCGTATCTTCTTCTGGGTCTCATTCCAGTCGCCGCGCTCGAGCATCTTTCTCTTGAGGGGGGATGGAGGTTGCTGGGATATCCGAGATTATTCCTCCTGATGGTGATTTTTCTTTCTCTGGTCCGGCTGGTGGCAGCTCGACGTCAGCATACAGTTCCGGAGGCCGTATGAGAAGATGCTTATGATCGTCCTTGTTAATCCTCGAGCCACTGAGTGGCGGGCCCGGATACCCCTTTCGATCCTCTCCATCGGGGCTACGCTCGAAGGTCGTTATGCGTACAGGATCTTCGACGGCAACCTCGATCGGCGG
>DOWV01000141.1:654-16497 GCA_003519375.1 Bacteroidota bacterium | reverse complement strand
CGGTGACAGAGAACCTGCTGCTGTTTCTCGCTCAACACCCGATTCGAGTCCTCGCGATCACGGTGATGCCCGGTCCACAGCTCCCGCATGCCATCAGGCTTTCGAAACTTGTGCGTGAGAAATTTCCATCCGTCGCCATCGTCTGGGGTGGATACTTTCCTTCACTCCACCCCGACATTGTGCTCCGATCGGGGTATGTCGACTATGTCATCAGGGATCAGGGAGATCGTGCGTTTATTCAGCTACTCGACGTCCTCGAGCGCGGCGGCGACCTGCAAACGATCCGAGGCCTTTCATTTTATGATGGAGCCATTCGCCACAACCGGAAGGAGGATCTACTAGATCCCAATGAACTTCCACCTCTCCCGTACAAAAGGATTGATGTCAACCGTTACATCGGCCGGACTGTACTTGGTACGCGGACGGTCAACTATCATTCAAGCGTAGGATGTCCATTTCTCTGCGGCTTTTGCGCTGTTGCTGTTTCCTATAAGGCGCGCTGGATAGGTCTTGAGGCAAAACGGATCGCCGAAGACCTTGCATGGTTCAAAAAGGAGCATCAGATCAACGCTGTCGAGTTTCATGACAACAATTTCTTCACATCCGAGCGGCGCGTGCACGAGTTTGCCGACCTCCTCGCCGGTCAGGACATGCACTGGTGGGGTGAAGCAAGACCGGACACGCTGCTTCAATACGAGGACTCGACGTGGCGGCTGATGAAGAAAGCCGGCTGCGCCATGATCTTCCTGGGTGCGGAATCAAGTTCGGACCAGATCCTGAAGCTCATGAACAAAGGCGGCACTCAAACCGCCGATACGGTTCTTGCGCTGACGGAGAAAATGCGCGAGTTCGATATTATTCCGGAATACTCCTTTGTCCTCGGGAGTCCTTCGCGGCATGTCGAAGCTGATCTCGCATCTGATATCCGGTACATACGCCGTATCAAAAAGATCAATCCTCGGGCGGAGATTGTGATCTATACCTATTCCCCTGTTCAATTTCAGGACTCTGAACTGCTCAATTCAGCTCAGGAATACGGATTCCAGTTTCCGAAATCGCTTGATGAGTGGCTCCTACCGGCGTGGCAGGGGCATGACCTGCGAAAAAATCCGGCGAACCCCTGGTTGACAGGCAAACTGAAGCGAAAGATCAAGAACTTCGAAAGAGTTCTGAACGCCTTCTCGCCAACGAAATCCGACCTTAAGCAGACCGGTCTCCGACGTCTGATTTTGCAAGCTCTGGGCTCGTGGCGGTATTTCCTTCGTGTTTACTCGCTGCCGTATGAGATCGCAATTGTCCAGCGGCTGCTGCGGTATCGACAGCCCGAAGTGGAAGGTTTCTAGATGAACACGATGCCTTCTGCTTCCCGGCGCAGATCTCTCGCGCGCACGGTGCGAAGCATCGCTTCCCGTTTGTACTACGAAGGTGTTGTCAGGCCCACGCTTCAGCGTACGGTCGAGACTCGCATGCTCGGCTTCACGCTTTCAGTCCCTCCGACTGTATTTCACCCAAAATTCTATTTTACCAGCAGAATCCTCGGTTCCTATATTCAGTCTCTGGATCTTCGTGGTAAGAACGCTTTGGATGTCGGTTGTGGATCAGGGATTCTCTCCCTTGCTGCGGCCTCCGTTGGAGCGAGCATCACCGCCGTCGACATCAATCCCGCAGCTGTTGCAGCGACGAAGGTGAACGCGCTCAGGAATGGCCTTGCTGAGCGAATACATGTTCTAGAGAGCGACCTTTGTCTCGGTCTTCCGGCGGGACCGGGCCAGATCGATTTGATTATCACCAACCCACCTTATTATCGAAAGGATCCCGGGACTCCGGCCGAACGGGCATTCCATGGCGGCGCTTCCAATGAGTTCATGGTAAAACTTGCGGAAGCCTCGCTGGAGGTGCTCTCATCGGAGGGTTCTCTCCTCCTGGTTCTTTCCTCAGATGTTGATGAGTCAAGGAGTCTCGAGCCGTTCACCTCCAAAGCTTTTCAGCAGACGACACTCGTCGAGACGCGTCGATTCCTTGAGCTCCTCCGAGTCATTCGACTCGACAGAGTCGCGACCTCCATAGAGAGTGATGAACAAAGTTCGACGCGGAGTTGAACGGTCATCGTCCTCGCGTTGCATTTCACCCCGATCTTGCCTATATTTGGCACAATTGAGACGCACCGTGCTGCGTAAGCACGAAAACACCGGCAAGCGGAGAACCTGTGGCAGTTCGACCTGCGTACAAACAACTTGCTCAGTTGGCGATGCTGGCAAAAAAACGGGCTCATGCACCCTATTCTCATTTCAGAGTCGGCGCTGCGCTGTTGACATCTGAAAATGAAGTGTACACCGGGTGCAATATCGAGATCAGCACGTACGCGCTCACCGTCTGTGCAGAGCGTACGGCCATATTCAAGGCCATCTCAGAGGGGCGGACGAAGTTCAAAGCAATTGCTGTCGTGTCTGACGACCCGGGATACACACCACCTTGCGGCGCGTGCCGGCAAGTACTTATGGATCTGGCAGGTAACATCGATTTTGTCATGGTGAATGGACGCGGAGCGACAAAAGTCCTGAAACTGAAATCGCTGCTTCCGCATGCTTTCGGGCAAAAGAATCTTGAACGAACGAAAAAGAGACACCACTAGCATATGGACACTTCAGAACTTCACAGCGTACCACGGGACACAGGCTGGATCGAGGTTGTATGCGGTTGCATGTTCAGCGGAAAAACCGAGGAGCTCATTCGGAGGGCACGAAGAGCGGAAATTGCGAAACAAAAAGTCGCGATTTTCAAACCACGCATTGACAACCGTTACAGCGGGCAGCATATTGTTTCTCACAGCGAGCAATCTCTCACATCCGTGGTCGTGGACGACGCAAGGGAGATTCTCGAGCTCAGCAAGGATGCACAGGTTGTCGGTGTGGATGAAGGACAGTTCTTCAAAGCAAATCTCGTCGATGTCTGTGAAGAACTTGCCAATAAGGGCAAGCGCGTCATCGTTGCAGGGTTGGATCAGGATTACCGGGGAAAACCATTTGAACCAATGCCGCAGCTTCTTGCGGTGGCCGAGTATATAACGAAAACGCTGGCCATTTGCGTTGTGTGCGGAAATCCTGCAGATCGCACGCAGCGGAAAACACATCACGCCGACCGAGTTCTGGTAGGTGCCAAGGATATCTATGAAGCGCGATGCCGGCATTGCTTTGAACCTCCGACCGAGTGAGCGATGAGGAGGCTTCTCTTCTCCCCACCGATACGGTCTGAACGCAGATCATTGCAGGAGTGAGCTGCCGACAGCGAATGAACAAGGAATCGCAACGCTTGCACGATAGCTCGAGACTTCATGATGCAGTAGACTTTCTCTCCTTGAAAACCATCGAGAGACCGGTGACGGCGATCGTCCTCGGTTCCGGTCTTGGTGATTTTGCGAATCAGATAGCAGATCCCATCGTCATTGACTCCCATGCAGTGCCTTCGTATCCGACCTCAAGTGTCCAGGGGCACGACGGAAAGCTCGTGTTTGGAAGGCTCCGGGATCAGAACCGGGAGTCACTTCCGTTGCTGGTATTCAAGGGGCGTGTTCATTACTATGAATCCGGTGACCTTCAGACGCCGATCTTTCCAATCGAGGTGGCTAAGGCGCTAGGTGTCAAGAACCTCCTTGTGACCAATGCAGCGGGTGGAATCAATCGTAGCTTCGCTTCCGGCGACTTAATGTTGATCACTGACTTCATCAATCTGGCGTTCCTTAATCCTCACAGACCGTCTGAGGAGGATCGCGTAACTCCTTTTCATGCAAAGAACAAAAGATATCTCGATGAACATCTTTCTGGACTGATTCTTTCTGCGGCCGAGAGACTCCAGCTGCCTTTGCAGCGCGGGACCTACTGTTGGCTGAAGGGTCCCTCCTATGAGACGAAAGCCGAAATCGAGATGCTTCACCGCCTGGGAGCAGATGCTGTGGGTATGTCGACTGTACCCGAAATGATTGCGGCGGTCGAACTGGGGATGCGTACTGCCGGTATTTCACTCATCTCTAACCTCGCAGCGGGCTTCAGCGCAGAGCCACTCTCCCATAACGAAGTATCAGAAACGGCTTCAAGAGTAAAGCAGACATTCATTGGCTTGTTGAGTGAGACAATTCTCAGCATCAAGAATTGAAGGCAATTAGACTATGGCCCAGGATGAAGTAATTGGAATAGACTTTCGCGAACTGCGATCAGCTGGAACCTCATTTTCTTCCCTATTCGTCGACTATGTGGATGAGTTCGACAAGATCGCCAAGTTTTATGGCGGGAATTTCCGAGACGATGTCTACTGGAAAACAACGCTGGCGAAAGTCAGCACACGGACGATCGATCGGTCGTCCCTTGTCCATGTCCTAGGAGAGCAAAACAGGAACTTTCATTGCGGCGTCCGCACACTCGCGAATATCGACTCGCTCCTGAACGATAATACGGTCGCTGTTGTCACAGGACAACAGGTTGGTCTCTTCACGGGACCTCTTTACACCATTCTGAAGACCCTGACCATGCTCAAGCTCGTCGAATCGCTTGCCCAGCGGTATCCGGACTACAATTTTGTCCCCGTCTTTTGGCTCGAGGGCGAGGACCACGACTTCGACGAAGTCAGCTCGGTGAAGATTGTGACCGGCACGAACGAACTTGGAGAATATCGCTATGAGGTCAAGCGTCCATCAGACGAAGAAAATCTCGGTGCAGTCGGGAAAATCGAATTCGATGAAAGCATAGAACTCATATTTAGTAAGCTCGAACAAGACCTTTCTCAGACGGAATTTAGGCCCAAAGTTCTGGAGCTTGTTCGAACAGCATATCAGAAAGGCATGAGCTTCAATCGTGCGTTTGCCCATCTGATGAACGTACTCCTCGAGAACTCCGGACTGATTTTTCTGGATCCAAATGACAAGCAGCTTAAACGCCTTCTCGCCCCCCTGTTTCAGCGGGAGCTCGCTCAAACTCCCCGTTTCTGCCAACTGGTTGTAGACCAGAGCGCGGAACTCGAGAAGCAATACCACGCCCAGGTAAAGCCGAAGTCGCTCAATCTTTTTATTTTCCACCGTGGAGGCCGATACCTGCTGGAGCCGCGGCCGGATGGATATTCACTCAAGGGCACAAGGCAGCACCTCACGAAGGAGTATGTGACTCAGGCGGTAGAGAACACGCCGGAGCTGTTCAGTCCAAACGTTGTCTTGCGTCCCATTTGTCAGGACTGGCTTCTCCCGACTGTTGCGTATGTGGCTGGCCCCGCCGAGGTGGCATATTTCGCACAAATCAGACCGCTGTATGACGAAGTCAAGATCCCTCAGCCGATCATTTACCCGAGGGCGAGCGTAACGATTCTTGAAGAGCGCGCAGACAAAGTACTAGAGCGTTTTTCCATATCTCTTTTGGAGATATTCAGAGACTTGGATCTTGTTAAAGAAAAAGTTGCAAATCAGGTTGCCGATTTGAACCTGGATGAGGCATTTGGGGGGACATTGGTTTCTGTCCAGGAAGCATTGGAGGGGCTGAACGGCGTACTGCAGAAGGTTGATCCAACTCTGATTGGTGCCCTGGAAAACGTACAGAAGAAAACGATTGGGGGCGTAGAGGGCTTGAAGGAGCGGGCCATTGCGGCTCAAATGCGCCAGCACGAAGTTTCTCTCCGGCAGATCGACCGCGTTTCGAGCGTCGTGTTCCCTAACTCGAACATGCAGGAGCGCGAAATTAATGTCCTTTACTTCCTGAACAAGTACGGGATGGAATTCCTGAGGTGGCTGTACGGGGAAATGAAGATCGATCTCTTCAAACATCAGGTGATACGTTTATAGCTCTCTCCCTCCAGCGTTGAACATTGAGTCCTGCTAGAGAACCTGTTCCGTTGCGGGGTCGAAGTACCGGGCCTGACTCATGTCAAACGAAAGTTCGATCGTTTTCCCGACTGCCGGCTGCTCAGCTGACGGAATCCTCGCAACGTACTGCTGCCCTTCTTTTCTCGTCGTGAAATAGACATAAGTTTCATTCCCCATGGGTTCCACCACTTCAACCGTCACTTTGGCCTTTGCCTTGGCTGATTGCGACTGCGTTTTGGCGGCGTAGCAGATATGCTCCGGTCGGATCCCAAACACGATTTCGTTGCCGGCAAATCGCTTCAGGCGTGACTCATCCTTCTTCTGCAGTGGTAACGAGATTCCCTTGCTTGACTCCTCAAAAATGGTCTTCCTGCCCCGTTTTTCGAGCTTGCCAGAAAGGAAGTTCATCGCCGGGCTGCCGATGAAGCCAGCCACAAAGCGATTGACCGGTTTTGTGTAGATTTGCAGAGGTGAGGCGATCTGCTGGACGAATCCATCCTTCATCAGCACGATTCGGTCGCCCATTGTCATCGCTTCGGTCTGGTCGTGGGTCACGTAAATCATCGTGGCCCCGAGGCGCTGATGGAGCTTGGAGATCTCGGTTCGCATCTGAACCCGAAGTTTTGCATCGAGATTGCTCAGCGGCTCGTCAAAAAGAAACACTTTGGGTTTCCTCACAATAGCCCTTCCCACCGCAACGCGCTGGCGTTGACCGCCGGATAAGGCTTTCGGTTTTCGGTCCATATACTCCTCAATCCCCAGTATTGCCGCAGCTTCTCGGACGCGTTGTTCGATCTCCTGCTTGGGGTACTTCCGGAGCTTCAAACCAAATGCCATGTTTTCGTAAACAGTCATATGCGGATAAAGCGCATAGTTCTGAAAAACCATGGCGATGTCTCTGTCCTTCGGTGGTACGTCATTGACCCGCTGGCCGTCGATGTAAAGGGTGCCGTTGGTAATATCCTCGAGGCCGGCGATCATCCTGAGAGTGGTCGACTTACCGCACCCCGACGGGCCCACGAGGACGACGAACTCTCTGTCGTTGATTTCGAGGTCCAATTCGTGAACGGCAACAACTCCGCCGTCATAGACTTTCTTGATACCTTCTAGTTTTACGCTGGCCAAGACAGTTACTCCTGATCTTAGTGGTGCTGGAGTCTCTCCAGGAGGCTCCAGAAGGACGGAAACGAAATATCGACGCATTCTGCGCTGCGAATCAGTGTGTCACCCTCCAGCGCAAGCCCTGCAACACCGAACGCCATCGCAATGCGATGATCATTGTAGCTATTACATTCAGCGGGAATTAATCTCTTTTTGCTTTGAAAAGCAAACCCGTCCGGATATTCCTCAACGTCGAGACCCAGGCCCCGGAGGTTTTCGACTACAGCACGAATACGGTCTGATTCCTTGTTTCTCAAGTCTCCCCCACCCCTTATGGTCAAGGATACTGAAGAGAGAGCTAATGTCGTAGCAATAATGGGGATCTCATCAATGAGTTCAGCAACATCTTGAGCATTCAAATTCACATCTCCATGCAGCGGGGAGCTCTTTACCAATAAGTCGCCAATAAGTTCCCCTGCAATAACTCGCTCACTGATCACGGTAATTGATGCTCCCAGGGAGCGAAAGAGATCAAGGATCCTGGTCCGAGTCGGATTGAGGCCCACCGCATTTAGCCGGATTTCAGAGCCTGGCACGAGTATGGCGGCGGCGATGAGGAATGAGGCGGAAGAGATGTCGCCAGGAACCTGGTATGCTTGAGGAGAGATTCGCTTCCCTCCTGTCACAGAGGCCGTGAATCCATCATTCGTGCGAACGACTGATAAGCCAAGCATCCGCTCTGTATGATCCCTCGTTTGGGTTTTCTCGGAGACCTCGGTCGTCCCATCTCCGAACAATCCCGCCAGAAGCACCGCAGACTTCACTTGAGCGCTCGGCTTTTCCATACGATACCGGATGGAATGAAGCGGGTGGCATCCTTCGATGACCAGAGGAGCTGTGTGCTCCGACGTTGACGAAATTCTTGCACCCATACGGCTCAACGGCTCAATAATGCGCTTCATGGGTCGCTGGCGCAGCGAGTCATCGCCTGTAAGGCCCGTACGGAAGGGCTGGCCGGCGAGAATTCCACTCAGAAGCCTCATCGTGGTCCCGGAATTTCCGGCATTGAGGTCAGAAGTTGGTGCTTGCAAGGAGTGCAGGCCCTTACCGTGGACGCGAATAACGCCCTGCACTTTTTCCACTTTAACACCGAGTCCCTGAAGGCAGGTCATTGTGCTCAAAGGATCTGCAGCGTCAAGAAAACCGCGAATTTCAGATTCGCCTTCTCCTAGAGCGGCAATCATTAAGGCTCTATGGGAAACAGACTTATCCCCCGGTAGCGTAACTGTTCCGTGAAGGCTTCTGGCTGTCGAAATTTTGATGTCCATCCACGTATGAATAAAAAATCCTCACCCTCTGAGCAGCTTTTTCGAGCGGATCATTCGAGTGAGGATTTGTACTGTTCAGCCTTTCGGAGATTACTAACGTCTACCGTGGTCCGGACGAGGTCTGTGAGGCGCCGATTTCCGGCGTTCCCTCGCCCGATCCATCTCCTCCTTGGCATTCTCGCCGCCCGGCATCGTGGCCTTTCGGCTCAGGCTGAGTTTACCTTCGGGGTCGATCTGCATGAGTTTCACTTCCATGGTGTCGCCGACCTTAAAGAGGTCTTCCACCTTCTCTACTCGCTTGACATCCAGCTGCGAGATATGAACAAGGCCTTCCTTCCCAGGAAGAATCTCAACAAAGGCGCCAAATTCCATGATTTTGCGGACGGTGGCATTATAGACTTTTCCAACCTCAGGAAGCTCAGCTAATTTCCGAATGAACTCCATGGCGATATCGGCCGATTCTTTCTGGACGGCTGCAATAGTGACCGTTCCATCGTCTTCGACGTTGATTTCGGCTCCACTGTCCTTGACGAGCTGTCTGATGTTCTTGCCGCCGGGACCTATAAGCGTGCCGATCATATCGACCGGGATTTTCACCGTCTGCAATCGCGGGGCAAACTGGGACAGTTCGGCGCGAGGCTCGGCAAGATACTGATTCATGACGCCGAGTATGTGGAACCGACCGTCTTTTGCCTGCGCGAGTGCTTTCTCCATGACTGCAAGCGTGATACCCTGGATCTTGATATCCATCTGGAACGCCGTAATTCCCTGCTGCGTGCCGGCAACCTTGAAGTCCATGTCGCCGAGGTGATCTTCGTTGCCAAGGATATCACTCAGGATCGCAACCTTGTCTCCCTCCTTCACGAGCCCCATCGCGATTCCGGCGATCGGCCGCTTCACCGGAACGCCTGCATCGAAGAGCGCGAGCGAACCGGCGCAAACCGTTGCCATGGAGGAGGAGCCGTTCGATTCCAGAATATCGGAGACGATCCGGATCGTGTACGGAAATTCTGTTTCGGGCGGGATCAGGTTCTTCAAAGCCCGTTCGGCCAGGTTTCCATGGCCGATCTCTCGCCGGCCTGGTCCGCTTACACGACCAACTTCACCGACGCTGAACGGTGGGAAGTTGTAGTGAAGCATGAACCGCTTGGTCGTTTCGGCCATCAACCCTTCCAGAATCTGCTCGTCGAGTTTGGTGCCGAGTGTCGCCGTCGTCAGACTCTGCGTCTCCCCGCGCGTAAAGAGTGCCGACCCGTGTGTTCTCGGGAGCAGCCCAACTTCGCAGGTGATAGGCCGGATGTCGGTCAATCCTCTACCGTCCAATCGCTTGCCCTGCTCCAGAATCGTTGAGCGCATTGCATGGTACTCAATGTCGTGGAGAATAGCATCGATTTGTGCGGTTTGCTCGGGATACTTTTCATCCAGCGCTTTGTGCACATCCTCGTAAACATGGGAAGTCGATTCGGAGCGTTGTTCTTTCGCCAAGACCGTCTGGCTCAGTTCCTTCAGTCTGACTTCTCCAAGCTGCTTTACGTCCGTGACCAAGCCCTCTGCGTACTGAGGGAGAGCGACCGGGCGCTTCGCCCTGGCGATTTCGCGGGCGAGCTCTTTCTGGGCCCGGCAGAGGATCTTGATGGACTCATGTCCCACACGAAGCGCCTCCAGCATATCCGCTTCGGAGATCTCCATGGACTCGCCTTCGACCATAACGATCGAGGTCTCAGTGCCGGCGACAGTGGCATCAATGTCGCTGTGCTCGAGTTCATCATGCGTAGGGTTGATAACAAACTGTCCGTTGATTCTGCCGACGCGCACCTCGGCGATGGGACCATCAAAGGGTGCATCGGACACCATGAGTGCGGCGGAGGCCGCACAGGCTCCCAGAATATCTCCGTCATGCTGTGAATCGGAGGAGTAGACTGTCACGAGAACCTGAGTCTCGTTGAAGTACCCCTCGGGGAACATCGGCCGAATCGGGCGATCGATCAGACGGGAGGAAAGAATTTCCTTCTCCGTCGGGCGGCCTTCCCGTTTGAAAAATCCTCCGGGGATTTTGCCCGCCGCAGATGTCTTTTCGCGGTATTCGACCTGGAGAGGAAAGTAATCCTGTCCTTCCTTCGGCTCCTTTGTACTGACGACTGTTGCCAACACCATGGTGTCGGCGTAACGGACCATGACGGCGCCGTCGGCTTGTTTGGCGAATCGGCCGGTTTCGAACGAAAAAATCTTGCCGCCAATTTCAACTTCTTTTGTCACTACCATAGATATGATTCTTTCTTTACTAAATCGCCTGACTTCAGGCGAGTGAATGATCGGGCCCCTGCCCTTTATTTCCGGATTTCGAGTTCCTGAATGATCTTCCGATACCGGCTGATGTCCTTCTTCATAAGATACTCCAGAAGACGACGGCGTTTTCCCACGAGTTTCAACAACCCGACCCGGCCGTGATGATCCTTCGAGTGACTCTCGAGGTGCGGGGAAAGCATGTTAATGTGAGCGGTCAAAATGGCAATCTGCACTTCCGGGGTTCCGGTGTCGGTTGCTGTTTTGCCGTATTTCTTGACAATTTCGGCCTTGTGTTCTTTGGTGATTGGCATTGCGACTCCTTTTGAATAGACTGTTAGTTCAGATGCTGTGTTTCAACTCTTTTTCTGATCCTGCCTCAAGTGCGCCCGAAACTCGGATTCCAGCTTCCTGCTCTCTTCTTTGTCCCGGTCCATCTGCTCAATCAGCTGCCGTGCGCCCTCAAACTTTCGCTCGTCACGCAGCCTTTTCAGGAACTGGACGCTGATCGTCCGGCCGTAGAGGTCTCCATCGAAATCAAGAAGATAGACCTCCACCATTCGCTTGCCCTTTTCGAAAAACGTAGGTCGAACGCCGATACTGACCAGCCCGAAATACATGGGTCCGCCGATATCCACCTGCGCAAAGTAAATGCCGTTCGACGGTATCAATTTGCGGCTTGACGACATGTGCAGATTCGCCGTCGGATATCCCAATTCTCTTCCCCTGCCATCTCCGCGAATCACCGTTCCGCTGGTGCTGTATGGTCTTCCGAGAAGCCGTTGAGCGCGATCGACCCTTCCATGGAGAAGATGTTGCCGGATCTGGCTGCTGCTGACGATTTCTTCGTCGACATAGACAGGCTTCAGCGCCGCAACCGAGAACTCAAATTCTCTTCCAAGGCTCAGAAGGGCCTCAACACTCCCTTCCCTGTCTCTCCCGAAGTGATGATCGTATCCTTCAACGACCTCGGACACCCCGCATCCCTGCACAAGGTAGCGAAGATAGAACTCACGCGAGGTGAGTCTTGAAAAATCGTACGTAAATTCAATCCGGAAGAACACCTCGATGCCGAGCTGCTCGCAAATCTGTTGACGTTCTTCCGGCGTGGTCAGGAGCTGCATCGGATTCCCGGTGAGGACCTCTTTCGGGTGAGGCTCGAACGTCAGCACGATGCTGCGTCCGCTCCGGGCCCGTGCCCGATCGACCACTTCCCTCAGGAGCTGCTGATGCGCCAGGTGCACACCATCAAAGGTGCCTACCGTTACCACGGAATTCTTCAAATACGGAATATCGCTAAGCTGGAATACGGTAATCATTCGCCTCTTCGCTCCGTGGCTCGTTCGCCTTCTTCGTCGCTTCCAACTGCTCCAGTGTCACCGCATTTTCCACCGTATATGCTCCGATCCGGGTCCTCCTGAGCGCTGTCAGGGCCGCCCCGCAACCGAGCGCTGCGCCGATGTCATTCGCCAGAGACCGGATATAGGTCCCTTTCGAACAGAGCACTTTGAACTCAACCTTGGGGGGCGCAAATCCTGTAAGTACGAGTTCCCGAATCTCTATTTCCCTCGGCTTTCGTTCGAGAATCTTGCCCCGGCGCGCATACTTGTAGAGCGGTTTTCCTTTATGCTTGACAGCCGAATACATCGGGGGCATCTGCAACTGGCGTCCCACAAATCGTTCAAAGATGGACTTGAGACCATCGATCGTCACACCGGAAACATCCATTCGCTCAGAGACTTCCGTTTCCATATCAAAGCTGGGTGTTTGAATTCCAAGCTCCATCGTGCCGACGTACTCCTTATCGAGGTTCGAGAACCGGTGAAGATTTTTGGTCTCCTTCCCCATGCAGATGATCAGAAGCCCCGATGCCAGCGGGTCAAGCGTTCCCGCGTGGCCTGCCTTTACAACTCCATGCCACCGTCGCAGCCGGTAGATCACATCGAACGATGTCAGGCCCACCGGTTTATCGATCAGCAGTACCGATCCCAGCTCTCCATTGTGCAAGTACTGATCGAGGTGGCTCATGCGCTTCCTGCTACTCCTCTTGCGGCGGTGAATCCTTGCGGATCTTGTTCAAGAGATCTTCAATGCGCATCGCATGGTCGAGCGTGTCATCAAGGAAGAACATCAGGTTCGGCGTGAATTTCATCCTGAGATTTCTCCCGAGCTCGCCTCGCACCGTTTTCTTCTCCACTTCCAGTAACGCAAGCGTTTTCTTCTTGCGCTCTTCATCCCCAAAAATACTTACGAACACTTTTGCCGTTTTGAGGTCGGGGCTCATCCGAACCTCAGTGACCGTCATAAGACCGTATTCTTCCATTCTGAAATGGTGCTGGAAGATTTCGCTGATCACTTCCTTGACGAGGGAAGCTACCTTCTCCGTTCGAACCGACATATCCGCACTCTGTGCTAGGCAAGTTTCCGTTTCGTTTCGACGATGGTATACGCCTCGACCGTATCGCCGACCTTGATGTCGTTGAAGCCTTCCAGGCCTATGCCGCATTCGAATCCCTGTTCGACCTCACGCACATCTTCCTTGAACCTCTTGAGAGAGGCGATCGTTCCGTCGAAGACGACGAGACCGTCCCTCACCAGGCGGACCTTGTTATTCCGGATGATTTTGCCATCCTGAACATAGCAGCCTGCGATCGTGCCTACCCTGGAAATCTTGAAGACATCACGCACTTCAATGGTTGCAAGCACCTGCTCGGAGAGCGACGGAGCGAGCATTCCTTCAAGGGCGCTCTTGACCTCGTTGATCGCGTCGTAGATGATGTTGTAGAGGCGAATCTCGACTTCTTCGGATTCGGAGAGTCTGCGCGCATTGAGATTCGGCCGAACGTGGAAGCCGATGATGACGGCGCGTGAGGCCGCAGCTAGCAGAACATCAGACTCGGAAATGCCGCCGACGCCCTTGTGAATCACAACCACCTTAACCTCAGTCGTGGAAAGCTTCATCAACGAGTCGGACAGCGCTTCGACCGATCCATCTACGTCGCCCTTCACGATGATGAGCAGATCCTTGACCTGACCCTCTTTGATCTGCTTCGAGATGTCGTCAAGCGTGATCGTGCGGCGCTGCCGGAAGTCCTGTTCACGCTTCAGTTGCTGACGTTTGACACTGATGTCCCTTGCTTCGCGTTCGCTTGCCAATACGACCAGGTCATCTCCCGCTTGAGGAATCCCGTCGAATCCAACCAGCTGCACAGGCTGTGACGGATGAGCGGCTTCCACCCTCCTGCCGCGTTCATCAAACATTGCCCTTGCCCTGCCACTCCAGACGCCGCAGATGAAGGAATCGCCGATGTGGAGCGTTCCTTTCTGCACAAGGATGGTCGCGACGATCCCCTTTCCCCTGTCGAGCTCAGACTCGACCACCACACCACGAGCGAGGCGGTCCGGGTTTGCCTTGAGGTCCATAAGCTCGGCCTCAAGGAGGATGCGCTCCATCAGTTGATCGACATTCAATCCTGTCTTGGCCGAAATGGGCACCGCCTGGTACTTACCGCCCCACTCCTCGACCAGCACTCCTTTTTCAGAGAGCTGTTGCTTGATTCTCTCGGGATTGGCTTCCGATTTGTCAATTTTGTTGATGGCGATGACGATCGGCACAGACGCTGCCTGCGCGTGGCTGATTGCCTCCACGGTCTGCGGCATGACGTTATCATCCGCGGCAACGACGAGAACCACAATATCCGTAACCTGGGCACCGCGGGCACGCATTGCCGTGAAGGCTTCGTGACCCGGCGTGTCGAGGAAAGTGATTTGCTTCCCTTCCGGAAGACTTACCTCGTATGCCCCGATGTGTTGCGTGATACCTCCAGCTTCGCCGGCTACGACGTTTGCATTACGGATGTAGTCGAGAAGCGACGTCTTGCCATGATCGACGTGACCCATAATGGTCACGACAGGAGGACGGAATTTTAGAGTCTCTTCGTCGTCTTCAACATCTGCAAGCGCATCTGAAGTAAACTCGGTTTCGAAGACCACCTGGAATCCGAACTCGTCGGCCACAAGCTGGATGGTGTCCTTTTCCAGCCGCTGGTTGATAGAGACCATGATGCCGAGGCTCATGCACTTCTGAATGACTTCTGCAACCGTGACGCGCATGAGGTCTGCAAGTTCTCCAACCGTAACGAACTCGGTGACGCGAATGAGCATCTTATCGCGTTCCTTCTCTTCGAGGAGCCGCTGCTCTTCCTCTTCACGCTCCTTTTTCTTCTTCTTGCGGATCGCGGCGCGGGCGCTCAGCGAGTCATCAACCATTTCGGCGAGAGTTTCACGGATCGCCTTATCGACCTGTACTTCGTCGACTTCTGCATGGCGGGATTTCTTCCGCTTCTTTGCCTTGATCTCCCCTTCATCGTCGCTAATCGGCAGTTTACCGACAGGCTTTTTCGTTTCCGCCCGGAGTTTCTTCTTCTTCTTTTTCTTCTTGCTCTCATCCTCTGCTTCCGCGGCCGCCGCCGACGGCGCCACGGGCCTTGCGATTTGCATCTTCCCCTTGATGGTCAATCCCATCCGGGGGCGAGCCATTGCCTGTTCGAGGGGTGAAAGCGGCTTTCTGACACGAGGGGGTTCGGGGGCTTTCGAGGCCACAGGGAGCACCGGTGCAGGTGCCTCTTCAACTTCTTCCGGTGCCTCTTCTTTCTCCGCTTCCGGCTGAAGTACCTCGACCGGTGCTTCGACCGCCGGGGCCTCCGCAACCGTGATTTTCTCGACCTCAGGCGTCGGTTCCGGCTCGACGGCTTCGGGTGTAGGAGCAGGCGCCGCGGGCGTTTCTGCCGGGGCCTGCTTCTTCTCTGGTTTCTCTGACGGTTCCTTCTTCCGCGACGTTCGGAATTCCTGAAGCTTTCGCTGATGCCGCTCAGCGACGTCCTTCTCCTTCTTGAAGTGCCCCATGACCGCCGAGAGCATTTCATCCGTCACCGACGACATGTGACTCTTGACCTCGAATCCCTTCTTGTGAAGGAACTCCAGCAGCGTTTCGCTCGAAAGGTTCAGTTCCGTCGCAAGCTTGTAGATCTTTATTTTCTTCGCTGCAGTCTCAGGCATGCAGTATGGTGTCCATTCTTAGTACGCGTGACTGTTGACGCTATTACTGAGGCTGTTTCTCCTCAGGTTCTGTCGGACCGGACTCGCCAGCTTCCTGCTCACCCTGCCCCTCACTCGCTGGTTCCCTTGTCTCAGGTGTAGCCTCGTCACTTGCCGGTTCTTCCGCCTCAGCTGAGGACTCAGCACTCGCTGGTTCCTTTGTCTCAGGTGCAGCCTCGTCACTTGCCGGTTCTT
>DOWV01000141.1:0-399 GCA_003519375.1 Bacteroidota bacterium | reverse complement strand
CTCGATCTTCTCCTTCTCGATGCCAAGTGTCGCCACCAATTCGTCAACCGACGTATCAATGACGTCGTGCACCGTTTCGTAGCCTTCGTCGAAGAACTTGTGGAACATGACGTCGCCGAGCTCTTCACGGAACTCAGAGAGATCCATGTCATATTCTTCTTCCTCGCCGCCTTCTTTGATGAGTTGGATGTCGTAGCCTGTCAGTTTCGAGGCGAGGCGTACATTCTGCCCGTTTTTACCGATGGCTAGGGATACCTGGTCGGCGGCAACGGTTACATTCGCTTTCTTGTTCTCCTTGTCGAGCTGAATTTCCTTCAGCTTTGCGGGCGCGAGTGACCGGGTGATGAACACCATCGAATCATCGCTCCAATTGATGACATCGATATTCTCGTTGTTCAA
>DOWV01000143.1:11457-11999 GCA_003519375.1 Bacteroidota bacterium | reverse complement strand
ATGAAGGCCACGCCCTCTTCGAGGATTCCACGATGGCTTATGACTTCATCGGAATACCCGGACATGTAGATCACCTTCAAACCCTCGAACTCCTTCGAAAGCTCCCCATAGAGTTCACGGCCGTTCATCGTCGGCATAATCAGATCCGTCAGCAGGAGATCGATGCTCCCACCCCGATCGCGGAAGAATGCCTGGCAAGCCTCGACGGTTGGAGCTGCATAGACAGTGTATCCATTCTCCTCCAGGATCGTCCGGACAAATTGCCGCACCATTTCCTCGTCTTCCGTTACGACAATCGTGGCAGAGCCGCGGGGACTTTCGTTTTTCGCGGCACTTGGCTTGTTAGACGCAGCTGCCGCTCCTGCCTCTGCAGGAAAATAGATCTTGAACGTAGTTCCAATCCCGGGTTCACTATACACCCAGATGTGCCCATTGTGCTGCTTGACGACGCCGTACACCGTCGCGAGACCAAGCCCCGTCCCCTTTCCCTTTTCTTTGGTCGTGAAAAAGGGCTCGAATATGTGTTCCCGAACGTCCGGAGC
>DOWV01000143.1:0-11261 GCA_003519375.1 Bacteroidota bacterium | reverse complement strand
GCGGAGAGAGTGGTTGTCTGCGATTCGGCGTTCACATTGTCGGTCTCGATCACGACGACGCCTCCATTTGGCATTGCATCGCGTGCATTTACCAGGAGGTTGATAATAATTTGATCAATTTGGGAGGCGTCTCCTTTTACGTTCGAGAGATCATCGATCAATTTATACCTTATCTCGATATCCTCCCGTATCGTGCGCTGCAGAATCGGCGAGAGATCAGTAATCACGCGGTTGAGATTGATGGTCTTCGATTCCATCACTTGCTTGCGACCGAACGACAGAAGCTGCCTCGTGAGAAGCGCCGCCTTCTCCGCCGCGCGCATGATGGTCACGACTCTTCGGTGTGACGTGCCTGACGAAGGCAGTTCCTTCTGCAGCATCTCGGCGTATCCCAGAATGGGAATCAGAAGGTTGTTGAAGTCGTGCGCCACACCTCCCGCGAGCTGACCCACTGCCTCCATCTTCTGAGCCTGGCGAAGTTCGGCTTCAACCCGCTGACGCTCCCTTTCGGTCCTTTTCTGGGCCGTGACATCGGCGATCATCGCGAGGGAACCCTGGTAGTCTCCTTGCTGCCCAAGGAGAGGAGTTGCCGAAATGACCGTACTGACGCGCGAACCGGATTTCTGGATGAAATCGAGCTCAAAACGTTCGGCAAGACCCTCACGGTGACGTTTTCTCGTGGCCGCGAGGGTTATCCTTCCCGCATCGTCAAGGAACGAGGTAATATCAGTGCCTAGCAGCTTCTCGACCGAGGAGCCAAGGATATCGGCCATCTTCGGATTCGCGAAGATCGTCACATCGCCGGCATCTGTCATCCAGATTCCCTCCTGCGCCGTTTCGACGATTTTCTGATATTGTTCGCGGCTCCGGCGAAGATCCTCGACTGCGAGGCTCAGCTCCGTGGTCCGCTCACCGACACGATGCTCAAGATCCTCCTGTATCGTCCGCAACACTTCTTCCGTTTCTTTGCGCATCTCGATTTCGCTGCGAAGGGCAGACGTCTTTTCGTCGACCGTTTGCTCGAGCGCAACCTGTCGCGAATGCAACGCGGCAACCCTCCACCGGAACCCAACCACGACGACTGATACTCCCAGTATGACCACCAGAACAATAAACGCCGGTGTTTCGTAGAAGAACGGCAGCACTGTAAAGGCTATCGTCGCGCCGGTTTCGTTGCGGACCCCGTCCGCATTCATGGCCATTACGTGGAATCGATACGAGCCATATCGCAGATTTGCGTAGGACACCGACCGGCTGAAAGAGGTCATACCCTGCCATTTGTCGTCAATTCCCTCGAGGAGGCATCGGAACTTCACCTTCGGTACAGATTCGAAGCTTAGTGCAGTGAACTCGATATCGATCCTCTTGGTACCTGAAGGAAGTTCCACCGGTTCCGACAACGGAATGTCTTTGCCGTCAGCGATAAGTCGCTCCACATAGACCGGCGGCACAAGAGTATTGGTCGGGGCTTCAGTCTGTTTGACAACGACGATGCCATTCATCGAAGCGTAGAGGAACGATCCGTCCTTCGCAACTGCGGCCGAATGCAAACCGGTTCCGTTGAACTCAATATCCGTCAGCCCATCCAGCGCTCCAAACACTCGTGGATAAAGAACCGGTTTCCTTCCCTGCATCGCGTCAAGAAGATCCTGCTTCTTGATCCGCTGCAATTCGTGCTCCGCATTGATCCAAAGATTTCCCGACTTGTCTTCCAGAATGCTCAGAATATTGGGTCCGAATTCCTTTGAGTACCCTTCGAAGCTGACCACCGAATCTCCCTCGACGACGTGGAGACCGCTCCCATAGGTGCCGAACCAAACGCGACCGCTGTCGACGAGCATGGACCATGCTGGAGATTCCCCCGCCGGGCCGGCTGGCTTAAACATGCGGACGGAGTCACCGTGTAAGCGGAAAATACCTCCCGAGCAGATCCAAATGTCACCGTTCAGGTCTTCCGAGATAAAGTTGACGCGCGGCCTTCCCATCGTCGCTATTCTCGGATAGTGCGCAAACGACTGCCCGTCAAACCGATGCAGTCCCCCGGTCGTGCCAACCCAAACTCTTCCTCGTCGATCCTCATAAATCGACCGAACAGATCCCCCCTTATAGCCGGGGAAGCGGCTCATGTCCTCAAATCTATTACCTGACTTTCTCACGAGTCCCCCCGGATGACCTCCAAACCAGAAAGTCCCATCCGCCATCTCACAGAGCGCCGTGATCCGATCAGCCGGCATGCCATCGGTCTTGTGGAGGACGTCCGCCGGCTTGCCATTCTTAAGGTGCACCGTTCCACCGAGTTCTGTTCCCGCCCAAGCCGACCCGTCCTTGGCCTGATACACCGCCCACACATGATTGTCCGGCAAGTTCTCATGCTTGCCAATCGTCCAAATGAATGAGTGTCTCAGGCGCAAAGCTCCGCCTCCCGTCGCCACCCAGATCCCTCCTTCGCGGTCGCGGGTCATCATCCGGGCATTGAGCGTCGCACCCTGGAACGTCCCCAATCCTCTAATCTGCGTCAACCGGCCGCCCATATACCTTTCGACGCCGCCCCCAAAGGAGCTCACGAGGAAAACCCCCGGGCTTTCTTCAAAGATCATTGTGACACGACGCCTGATCTGAGATTTGTGCGCGTTCCACCGATAGTCCTTCGTAGCGTCCCTGATTTCGAACAGCACTTCGTCCCGAGTCAGCAGAATCCTTCCGTCGCTGCCGACGCCAATTCGTGCTATCGCCTGGTTGTCGTCGAGTTGCACATTCACATTTCTGACCCCCTCGGCCGTGACAACCTGGAAAGCCTCTGCGGCAGCCACAAGCATGTTCCCGAATCTGTCCTCCGCCAGGTCATTCACGATCCCTTTGATTCCATCGATTCGTCTGAAGTTTCCGCTTTCAATGACAAACAGGCCTTCAGCGAAGGCAACCCAGATTCTTCCTTTGCTGTCTGCGGACAATCTGATAACCGACTTGTCGTGAAACTCTGATGGGATATTATTGGCCGAGAACTCTCCGTTCTTGTAGCTGACGAGTCCGCCGCCATCGATGCCAATCCAGAGCGTGCTGTCCTTGCCCTCAGCCAAGTGGCCGATCAGATCCCTGCTTATCTCCGGCTTCACGTTCTGTGAGTTGAACAACCGGAATCGGGCTCCATCAAACCGCGCAAGCCCCTTCACGGTCGCGAGCCAGACATAGCCGTCTCGTGTTTGCAGAATGGACCGGACATCATTGGCGGGCAAATTATGGTCGGTTCGCCAGGTATCATAATAATATGCCGATCCTGTATTGCCGGCATTCTGGGCAAGCAGAACGGTGGAAATCAGGACCAATATGGAAGAAAAGAAGTATCTCATACACACCATCTGAAAAAAGCGAATCTTTTGTTTCGGATGCAAGAAACGGACGGCACTTCGCAGAGGACCCCACAAAACGACGAAAGCCAGGCATTCGCCTGGCTTTGACGGGTGGAAAGCTTCATCTTGAGCTCCCGCCAAGCAACGGCGGGATTCTCAATCTCGCATTAAGGTTGGCCACAATTCAATTGCCAACTTCGGCGAGATTGGAAGTGGACAGTCCTTCGACTGCGTCGGGCTACGCCCGACGTCGCTCAGGGCTCCACCTAGAATGAAAAACGCCGACATTCGAGAACGGTCTCCATCTCCCTGGAAGATCAGGCCCTTCGACTTCGTCCCGACGAACGAAGTCGGGACTTCGCTCGGGGCACTAAAAAGCGCAACGCACTTAGCTTCTCCGCCTTTGGCGGATCGCTAAGTGCGGCGTTTTTCGTGGACAGTCCTTCGACTCGGTCGCTTCGCTCCCTCGCTCAGGACACAGCAAGAGAGCGAAAAGCCAAGCTCTCGCTTGGCTTTTCGCGCGTGGACAGGGACGGAATCGAACCGCCGACACATGGATTTTCAGTCCATTGCTCTACCATCTGAGCTACCTGTCCGATCCTTCGGCTCCCCCTCGACTCGCAAACAACGCTCGCTCGGGGTCGCTCAGGATCAGGATCCCGACGATTTCTTTCGGGATCCGAATCCCCAAACCTCAGGAATTCGGTCGACTTGCCTGCTCAAAACCCGAGCAAGCGCAGGTCCCTATGACCATTGGTCCACCACCATTGGCTGTTTCCAGCCTCAGGTTTTCACAACATACAACAGAATCAGCCGAAAATCAATATCTGAATCCTGAAACAACTTCCTTACTTCAGTTGAGTACTCCGTTCTTCTTGATCACATCCCGTGCGATGACGATTTTTTGAATTTCGTTCGTCCCTTCGAAGATCGGATTGATTCGTGCATCGCGATACATTCGTTCGATTGGAAGTTCCCTGGAGTATCCCATTCCGCCATGCACCTGCACGGCGCGATCCGCTACTTTCATAAGTCCCTCTGAACAGAACAACTTTACGATTGCTGACTGTCGCGAGGTGGGTTTCCCGGCGTCATATGCTGCCGCAGTCCGATAGACCAAAGATTCCATTGCATAAATGGTCGTTGCCATTTCTGCAAGCATGAATTGAATGGCCTCAAACTGTGAAATCGTGACATCAAACTGCTTGCGTTCCTTCGCATACTTGGTCGAAAGTTCAAGCAACTCTTTGGAAGCACCCAGACAAGCGGCTCCGAGTCCCAACCTGCCGGCGTCGAGCGTTTTCATGGCAACCAAGAAACCTCGTCCATCGTCGCCAATCATGTTCTCCTTCGGCACACGCATGTTCTCGAACGAGATTGCGGCCGTCACACTCCCGCGAATACCCATCTTCTTCTCAGGTGGACCAGCCGTGAAACCGGGCCATTTTGTCTCGACAACGAAACCCGTGATCCCTTTCTCTGTCCTCGCAAAAACGGAAACAACATCAGCAATCGATCCGTTGGTAATCCAAAGTTTCTCACCATTGAGAATCCAGTCATCACCGTCGCGGTGAGCTTTCGTCCTCAGATTGAATGAGTCAGATCCGGCAAGCGTTTCCGTAAGGGCAAATGCGCCGATATACTTCCCCTCTGCCAAAGGGATCAGATATTTTTTCTTCAGGTATTCCGACCCACCAATATAAATCGCGTTGGATCCGATCGATTGGTGGGCACCGATGAACGTCGCCGTCGAGAGGCACCCGCGACCAATTTCTTCCTGAAGAAGGCAGTATCCGAGTTCCCCGAATCCGCCGCCCCCGTATTCTGTCGGAAATACTGCCCCAAGAAATCCAAGCTCACCCATTTTGTTGATCAGCTCTCTCGGGACTCGCTCTTCTTCATCAATTTTACGCGCGATCGGCTTAATTTCCGAGTTCGTGAAGTCCCGGACCATCTCCCTGAGCATTTTCTGCTCATCGGTGAGTTCGAAATCGATCATAATCCTCCCTTTTGTCCACTTCTGATCGGTTGAAGAAACCGGCGGATTTATTCGAGGCCTGCTTTCGGACCGATGTAGCTGACCACATCTTCTCCGCCATCAACGCCGATGACATTTCCGGAGATCCAGTAGGCGCTCTCGTCGACTAACAAGACGATCGCTTTCGCTACATCTTCCGGTGTCGTTAGTCTCCCCGAAGGGTTCTTTGCTCGTGCTACCTCACGCATCTTGATATTATTGGGAATTTTCCGCAGAGCCGGGGTATCTGTGACACCTGCCATGACCGCGTTGGCAGTGATACCCTGCGATCCGAGCTCCATCGCGAGTTGACGAAGGTGCGATTCCAGACAGGCCTTCGCAGCTGAAACTGCTCCATAGTTCGGAATGATGGAGTGACTGCCGGAGCTCGTCAGTCCCAGAATCCTCCCGCCTTTCTTCATGAGTTTTCGGGTCATCAGACCCTGTACCCAGTAGACAAGGCTGTGAGCCATGACATCGAGTGTCATTTCCATCTGGGCCTGGGAGATGATCTCCTCCTGCTTCGCGCCAATAAACGGCCGGAGGGTGCCAAATGCAAGAGAATGGAGGAGCACACGGACAGTTTGTGATGTGTCCTTCGCGAACCGCTCATGGATTTCATCGAGCGCCTCTTCCCTTTTGATCGCGTCGGCAGCGTTGATATTGAAAAACACTGCTTCTGCACCGGTGTGTTTGATCTCACGAATTACGTGCTGCACCGCGGGCATCGTCGCCTGGCGATCCAGATGAATGCCGAAGACGTTCATCCCATGCCTGGCAAGCTCGATTGCAGCCGCTCCACCAAACCCACTGGACGCTCCAAGGACTACTGCCCATTCATTTGGCCTAAACCGAGTCTCGGCTTTCATACGCTTCTCCTTCAGGGTGTTGTTACGGGGGTGTTCAAGATAGCAAGAAATCGAGGAAAATCAAAACCTATTCCACGGTCACACTTTTGGCGAGGTTTCTCGGCTGGTCGACGTTTGCTCCCCGGGCGACCGCAATGTGGTATGCCAACAACTGTAATGGAATCACATTCAGGATCGGACCAAAGTACCCGTAGGTACGGGGCACGCGGATCACATGTTCTGCCAGATTCGCGATCGCCTGATCGTCCTCATTCGCGATGATAATAAGCCTGCCTTTGCGAGCCCTCACTTCCTGGATATTGCTGACCACCTTTTCATAGATGGAATCCTTCGGTGCAATCACCACGACCGGCATGTTTTCATCGATGAGGGCAATCGGGCCATGCTTCATCTCTGCTGCAGGATACCCTTCGGCATGGATATACGAGATTTCCTTCAGCTTCAGAGCCCCCTCCAGCGCCACAGGAAAATTGGCGCCGCGGCCCAGGTAAAGAAAGTTCTGTGCAGATTTGAACTCCTCTGCTATCCCGCGTATGCGGTCCGAAGCGAGAAGAACTTCTTCCACCTTCTCAGGCAAATCCTCGAGCTCATGAAGAAGCAGGGACAGCTTATCCTTTGCAACACCTCGGGCCCGAGCCAACATCATCGTGATAAGCGCCAGCACAGTGAGCTGCGACGTGAAGGCTTTCGTGGACGCAACGCCGATCTCGGGGCCTGCATGAATATAGACGCCGCCGTCAGATTCCCGGGCAATGGTACTTCCGACCACGTTGACGATCCCAAGCGCCGTAGCCCCTCTCGACTTGGCTTCTCGCAGGGCGGCAAGTGTGTCAGCGGTCTCGCCGCTCTGGCTGATAGCGAAGACAACATCTCCTTTGCCCACAATCGGATTCCGATAACGGAACTCCGATGCGTATTCCACCTCTGCCTGCACTCCCGCGATTTGCTCGAGTAGGTACTCCCCGACAAGCGCGGCATGCCACGACGTTCCGCACCCCAGAAATATGAAGCGTTTTGCCCGGAGAAGCTGCTCTTTGACATGTTCCAGTCCTCCAAGCTTGACATCCTCTTCGGGTCTCAGCAGCCTGCCGCGCATCGCGTTACGAATGGTTTCGGGCTGTTCGTGGATTTCTTTAAGCATAAAATGCTCAAATTCTCCACGCTCAATGTCCTGAAGATCGAGGGTCAATTCCTGAATAAACTTCTCGACGGGCACCTTTGCGAGTGTCGTTGTGCGGACGCTGTCAGCGGTGACGACAGCCATTTCGCCGTCTTCGAGATACAGAACCTTGCGGGTATGAGCGACGATGGCGGAAGCATCCGATGCGACAATGTGTTCGCCGTCGCCAACGCCAATCGCAATCGGACTGCCGTTGCGGGCGACCACAAGTTTATCAGGCTCTTGCCGACAGACAACAGCAACACCGTACGTCCCTTTGACCTGAGTCAGAGCCCGGCGAACTGCATCTTCGAGTGAGGTATGCCCTTGATGGAATTCCTCGATCAGGTGGACAATTACTTCCGTATCGGTTTCCGATCGAAAAATATGACCCGAGTCGAGTAGTCTGCGTTTCAGGACGGCATAGTTTTCAATAACGCCGTTGTGAACAAGGGCAATATCTCCACGGCAGTCAAGATGAGGATGTGCATTCGGTTCATCGGGCTCCCCATGGGTAGCCCACCGCGTATGACCCATGCCAATCGTCGCCGCGGGGGTACCGCTTCGCAACGCTTCTTCAAGCTTCTTAATGTTCCCAACACGTTTGACAACCGTAATGCGTTCGGCCGTCAGAAGTGCCACTCCGGCAGAATCGTACCCCCTGTACTCGAGCCGCTTCAGTCCTTCGAGCACGATCGGTACTGCATTTCGTGCCCCCACATATCCCACAATTCCGCACATAGGTTAGACGCCCTCTCCATCCATAAGACACGCCACAGCCATCATACGACCCGATCGCTCGCCATCTCTTCGATACGAGTGATAGAGCCGGGGATTGCATATCGTGCATTGCGGCGAGACTTCGATGTTGCTCTCCCTGGCTCCGCCCGCGAGCAACTGATCTGTGTTCGCTTTTTTCAGATCAAGATAGAGACGTCCCGCTCTATCCTGCACATAGACACTGCTAAACACGCGCGCGACTTCCGGACCGACTTCATAGCAGCATGGCCCCGCCGATGGACTGAGAAAGGCGACAACATCGCTTGTTGAGACACCGAACCTCTCTCTCAGGCTGACCACCGCCTTCGCGACGATGGAGGCTGCAGTGCCTCTCCATCCGGCATGGACTGTCGCAAGCACTCTGTGAACGGGATCAAAAAGCACAACCGCCATGCAATCAGCAATGTTTACGACCAAGGAAACATGAGGGGTATTCGTTATCAGCGCATCAGAGTTTTCATATTGACCTGGACCCGAAACAACCTCAATATGATCAGAGTGGCATTGCACCGGGATTGCTGCATTGTCCAATCTCATCCCTAGCCAGGCGAACAGAAGCCGGCGGTTCTCAGTTACGTTGGCGGGATCATCGTGTACCCGATAACTGAGGTTCATTCCAAGAGGTTCCGGACTCACACCGCCCTTTCGAGTGCTCATGCCGAAGCGAATACTCTCATACTGTTTTAACAGAGCTGACTCAATGATCATCTGGTCCTTCACTCTTTGTTGTGCGCCATAAGCTCTTTTTGTCCTCTCCCAGGGAATCAGGGAGTCGAGCCTCATCATACCATCATACGGCCCAGTGAACATCGCATTTCGAACACCGAATAATGAATCCTGAAGGAGATCGTGCCGCAATGAAGATGCTCGCGGGCGCTAGGAATAACGAAGAGGGATTTTCATTTCGACAATAGTTCCAACTCCCACCTTACTCTGAACTGTGACCGTCCCGTTCAAATCCTCGATTACCTTCTGCGCGATCGCCAATCCGAGCCCCATTCCATCGGTCTTTGTCGAAAAATTCGGCTGGAAGACTTTTGCTTGAACATCCTCGGGAATGCCGGCGCCTGTGTCCGAGATTCGAATCCTGCAAACTTTGTGCTCCACTCCGAGCTCTATCGACACTGTGCCGCCGTTCTCCATCGCCTGGACACTGTTTCGGACGATGTTGATAAAGACTCGTCTCAACTCATCCTGGTCGGCCACAACGATCGCCGGCTGCGGCGAGAGGCGTGACTTGAAGTCGATCCCGCTGACTTCCTTAAAAAGGTTCACGGTATCCGTCACAAGTTCGTTCAGATCCAGTCGTTCGAATTTCCTCTCGGGCATCCGTGCAAAGCGGGAAAACTCCGAAGCAATTCTCGTCAAAACATCGATCTGTTCGATGACCGTTTGTGATACTCGCTGCAGTATATCTCCGAAATCTTTCGCCCCCTGCCGATACGCCTGAACGAGATGTTGAACGGACAACTTGATGGGGGTCAGCGGATTCTTGATTTCGTGAGCCACCTGCTTGGCCATCTCTTTCCAGGCCATCTCCCGTTCTGCTCTTGCCAGATTCTGCCGGCTGGTTTTCAGCTCTGCTGTCATCTCGTTGAACGAACGAATAAGATCCCCGACTTCATCCGCCGAAGGCGCTTTCAGCACGACATTCAGGTCCCCCCGGCCAACACTGCGAGCAGCCTTCGAAAGTTCCCGCAACGGCTTGGAAAGCGCATGGGCGAGCACGATTCCCACGCCAATGACCAACGAAACAACAAACGCATACGCCCCTAGAACAAACGCGTTACGCTGCGCCAGCTCCTCGTCAATTTCCTGCTGGCGATAGAGTGCCGGAACCGCCAGCACTCCGCGGATGGCTCCATCGATCAGAATTGGCCGGTAGCCCACAAAGTAGCTAATTTCACCAATTCGTTCCTGTGACTTGTAGAATTCTCGCCCGAGCGTCAACGCATTGGCGTACGCTGTTCCCGTCAAGCGCTTGTCGAGGAGCGACGAGCGATAGAGTTCCGGCCTGCTGCTCGCTTTCAGAGCCGTTCCCTCAAAAACGCTGAAATCGACTCCGAGATCCGATGCAATGGTCTCGCAGAAGTCATTCGTCACACCTGAATTGAAATCATCCTCATTGAGCACATCCGTTGCGAAGCGCTGTTGGATGAGATCGAGATCCTGAGAGAGACGTCCCGTGATATTATCGTCAAGACGAGCGACCGCTAGCTGCCGATCGTAGAATGCCATCATGAGTAACGGGAGCACGGACAACACAGCGAAAGAGATTGTGAGCTTTTCCCGGAATCCAAACTTCAGGGGGACTCTGGAAACGAGGGCCCGGACCAACAGGACTGCAACCACGAGAAAAAGAAACAGGGCATACACAAGGAGTGCCTTCACGATGCTGAACAGGTGCCACCGGAGATCAAGAGCCAGGAGGCTGACCGAAAGAACTCGTGTCGTATCGGATTCGTCTCTTGCGTAGACCACCTCATATTGCCTCCCTTCAACCTGCTCGTCCGACCAAACGAATCGTCCACGATTATTCTGCAGTGCGTACTCAACGCCAGGCAGCAGCGGCATTCCGCGAAACAGCACGGGATCATTTGTCGACACGAGTGCTCCGTTGCGGTATTCCGAGATCGCGAGAGGTCTTGCCAGATCTTCGAGCCGGCTTGTCGAAGATGTCCGAAGCTGCTCGGGAGCCTCTCCGCGAAAGAGCGCCCGCTGGCTGGCGGACATCACGATGGCCACCGTGCCCACTGGCTGCACCTGTTTGTCGAGCACCTGTTCCCATTGTCCATAGAATTTGACCGTTCCGGCCATGCCTTTCCTATCGACAACAAGCAGTGCGTCTTCTTCTTTGTGAAAGAGCTTTGTCAGAAGTTCCATCTGCTCATAAGAATTCAAGCCCACCGCAAAGCGGCTGAGTTCTTTCCCCATCCGGTCGTACACCACCACTGCAGAACTGTATCCTTCCTTGCTCATGAGAGTTTGTGCCCAGAGACTGAAAGCGAGATCGACCGAAGAAACGGAATCTGCCGCGTCCATTGTCAATTGATCGCTCGCTCTGCTCGTTGCTGACCGGATGCTCTCCG
>DOWV01000063.1:3503-4214 GCA_003519375.1 Bacteroidota bacterium | reverse complement strand
TATGCCTTGCGTATCGCTTCAGGCAGCCTTTGCCAGGCTTCCCGTTCGGAAGCCCGGGGAAACGGATGCCACTGGCTGCGGCTCTGGAGGAGTTTTTGGATTTCCTGAACGGAGTAAGTTCCGGTCAGCAGATTGCGCTTCTGCCCCGAGCTTGTGCTGACAAGAAGCGCGAGAGTGAGCGCGAGCCCTATCGTCCGGTATCGCAGAGGGTTCATGGTTCTGTCCAATCGCAAATGGTGTGAGATGAGATCTGAGGTAGTCCGGGTTTTGAAACAGAGAGAGCACAGTCCGGGAATGGCTGAGTGCTCTTGCGGTGCCGCAAAGAAAAGGTAAGCAATGAGCTACGGATGAGCAAGTCTGGTGTGAGGTAATGCGGATTCCCCGTCCGCCCCCGCATCTCCCTCACTCCTGATTTTGACTGAGAGGAAGACGGAGAAATCGCAACTCAACACACATTTGGATATATTGCCCGCGATTCAGAATTGGCCGCTTGTATCGTTTTTGTTGATCTTTCGCCGGCACGGTTAATCTCATGATAAAAACCCTCAGCCTTCTCATCCTGTTTCTTGCTCAGGGCGTTTGCGCGCAGCAAGGAAACCTCTCCGCCGGTTTCCGGGCATCCCGGATACTTGGAAGCTACCCGGGACGACAGTTTCCTTCTGCATCCTACTGGGTGCAAACGGGAAAGCAGATCGCGTCCAGGTTTGCGGG
>DOWV01000063.1:2758-3273 GCA_003519375.1 Bacteroidota bacterium | reverse complement strand
TTCCCGTTTATCAGGTTCATTTCCGTCGATCAGAACGAGGCGTATTTGTCGCAGTTCGATGCTGAGGGGTTTCGGGTCTGGCTGCAGGTAGAGCCGGGGCCCGCCAGCGTGGACACGCTCATCGATCTCGTTCTTTCACGCTACAAACATCACCCCTGTGTTGCCGGAATTGGCATCGATGTCGAATGGCTGAACGCGAAGACGTTTTCTGGCGGTCGGAAACTGACCGACTCGGCGGAAGTCGGACGCTGGGAAAGGAAAGTGAAGAGTTTCAATCCTTCCTATACTCTATTCCTGAAGCACTACAGTCAAAGCTGGATGCCATCGGTGTATCGGGGAGAGATTCTCTTCGTCGATGATAGTCAGCAGTTCACCGGCGGCCTGACTCAGATGGTGAATGAATTCAAATCGTGGGGAGCGAAATTCGCGCCGAACAAAGTCGCGTTTCAGTTCGGGTATCCCAAGGATTCGACCTGGTGGCAGCAGTATCCCGATCCTTTTTCGTCGATCGGATC
>DOWV01000063.1:0-2571 GCA_003519375.1 Bacteroidota bacterium | reverse complement strand
GTGAAGCTCTTTCCTGTGACTTCAATTCCAGAAATTGGATCGCACGCAGGGCTGAAGTTCACACTCGAACAGAATTATCCAAATCCGTTTTCCGCCGGAGGCGGATCCCTGCCTGCCGGCAGGCACGGCGCCTATGGCGGAAATCCATCAACAGCCATCAGCTATCAGCTGCCTGCCCCGAGCGCCCGCCAGACCGCTAGCGGGCTGGGAGTCGAGGGGTCAGCGGTCAGCCATGTAAGGCTGGACGTGTTTGATGCTCTCGGGAGGGAGGTTGCGACGCTTGTAAACGATCTCCAGCCTGCGGGCTCTCACACCGTACGTTGGGATGGATCATCGTCGCCAAGCGGCATATATTTTTATCGCCTTTGGACCGGCGGCCACTCGGTAACGAAGCGGATGATTCTGATACGCTAAGCGGGGATTATCGCGCGGGAAACAGCTTTTTCTGCCGTTGTATGGGGGATCGTCCCATTGGAACATGTGACTCGGGAGCGGTTCGACGGGCACTTCATGGGCGTGGTGGGGAATTCTCGTGCGGAAAAGCAGAACCTGTGGGCTTCGCTTGTTTCCGCTAATGACTCCGAAATCATGATCCTCTGTCAGATCATCGCTGTAGGATAGCAGCACCTCCCGGCCAGAACCGTGACCGAGATTTCAATCGCGGTCCCACACCTCCCCTTCTTTCGGAAGAAATTTCTTCTCGTCCGTGTCCTTGTACTTTCGCCGCAGGCGTTCCAGTTCGGTCTTCAGCTCGGCGACGGTGCCCGCGTACCGCGGATCCGCATAGATGTTGTTCAGCTCATGCGGATCATTCTGAAGATCGTACATCTCCCAGGCATCGATGTCGTAGTAGAAGTGCATCAACTTGAAGCGATCCGTCCTGACTCCGTAATGCCGCTTCACCATGTGCCAGCCTGGATATTCGTAGTAGTGATAGTAAATCGACTTGCGCCAGTTCTCGGGCGTCTTTCCCCCCAACACACTGCGCATCGAATCACCCTGCATCTCTTCAGGGATTGAAGCACCGGCGTAATCAAGAAACGTCGGAGCGAAGTCCAGGTTCAGCACCATGTCGTTTGAAACGCGGGGCCTGACCTCAGCCGGGTATCGGACCAGGAGAGGCATACGAAGCGATTCTTCGTACATGAAACGCTTGTCGAACCAGCCGTGCTCTCCGAGATAGAATCCCTGATCGGATGTGTAGACCACAATAGTGTTTTCGGCCAGCCCGCTTTGATCGAGATAGTCGAGCACGCGTCCGACGTTGTCGTCGATCGATGCGATGCAGCGGAGGTAATCCTTGATGTAGCGTTCGTATTTCCATCGCGCGAGAGCCTCGCCTTTGAGTCCGGCTTTCTTGAACTCCTCGTTGCGGGGTCCGTACGCGGCCTGCCAGGCTTTCTTCTGATCTTCATCGAGGCGTCTGAACATCATGCCCCAGTCCCGCAGGTTTGCCCTGTCGGCCGGCGACACCATTCCGCTCGTCGTATCAGGCTCGAATTTCAGATCTGTAGAAAGGGTGAGATGATCGGCGATTCGCATCTCCTGTCGCCGTGCGGCATCGCTGCGGGTCGCATAGTCATCGTCGAATGTCCCCGGCACGGGGAGGTCCTCTCCTTCAAACATCGAGAGGTGCTTGAGATCCGGCATCCAGTTCCGGTGCGGCGCCTTGTGATGGAGGAGGGCGCAAAACGGCTTGCCCGATTTTTGCTGGCGAATCCAGTTGATGCAGTCGCCGGTAATGAGGTCCGTGACATATCCCGGCCTTCGGATTCTCTTTCCCATATCGATGAAATCGGGATTGTAGTAAACTCCCTGCCCGGGCAGTATGTTCCAGTAATCGAAACCGGTCGGATCGCTTTTCAAATGCCACTTGCCAAAGAGCGCCGTGGAATATCCCGCCCGCTGCAGGAGTTTCGGAAACGTTTCCTGCGCCCCGTCGAATGCCAGGACGTTGTCGAGCACACCGTTCAGGTGGCTGTATTTGCCCGTCAGAAGCACGGCCCTGCACGGCGCGCAAACCGAATTCGTGCAGAAACTCCTTGAAAAGCGGACACCCTCCTGAGCAAGTCGATCAATGTTCGGTGTTTTGTTCAACCCGGTTCCATAACATGAGATCGCCTGGTAGGCGTGATCATCCGACATTATATAGAGTATGTTCGGCCGGGGAGCCCTCGTTTTGTTCAGCGTGAACGGGGGCAGAAGAGCCAGGGATGCGGCCCCAAGGCCCATATCGCGGATGAATCTGCGTCGGGAAACGCTGGAGGTGGCCATGGTCGTCGGTGGTGACTTGTTTGGGGGGTTCTCCCCTTCTATCACACAGCACGAGTTTCGGCTAACATAGCGATTGGCAAAGCAAAAAGCAATGAAGAGCGGGGTCAACACGAAGAAGGAGTCCTTCATCTGAGATTGACCCGTGATGAAGGGCTCCTTCTGGCAAAGGTGGATCGTCAGTTCCCCGCCGCAGGACCTTCAACCCTTCCACCGCCCGATCCCGCGTCGCCGCCAACCGCTTTGACGCCCAGAAACGTCAGGACGGACAAGCCGACGACGGCGCCTGCAATCAGGGCA
>DOWV01000064.1 GCA_003519375.1 Bacteroidota bacterium | reverse complement strand
ATCAAGAAGGGAGAAGAAGCGCTTGAGTACAAATGGCCCGGCCTCCCCGCAACGCTTTATCTCGAATATGCGCGCACAGGGAATCGCGAAAACTATCAGCGACCGTACTACGAAAGACGTGCGAAGGTCCAGGATCTGGTGCTCGCAGAATGCATGGAAGGACAGGGAAGGTTCCTTGACCAGATTCTCAACGGTATCTGGCTGCTCTCGGAAGAAACATCGTGGGTCATTCCGGCTCATGTCAAAGGGTTGCAGCGGGGGAACGACCTGCCGAACCAGCATACCCAGGTCGTCGATCTCTTTGCAGCGGAGACAGGTACGCTCTTCGCCTGGACGTACTATCTGCTGGCCGATGAGTTGCGCGGGATATCGCCGCTGATTCCTGACCGGCTCCGGGACGAAGTGCGGTCGCGAATTCTGAAACCCAATCTCGAGCGGGACGATTTCTGGTGGATGGGAACAGATGCGACGGACGGATCGGCACGGCATCTCAACAACTGGACACCATGGATCTGTTCGAACTGGCTCGCGGCCAGCCTCCTCGTGGAGGACGATCCGCAGGCGCGGGCGTCCGGTGTGTACAAAGCGATGAAGTCGATCGACCGGTTCACGAATGAATACGCTGATGACGGCGGATGCGACGAGGGTCCGTCGTACTGGGGACGTGCCGGCGGGTCCCTCTTTGAATGTCTCGAGCTGCTCGAGAGTGCCACGAAAGGTTCCGTCGACATCTACTCAAAACCTCTGGTGCAGGAGATCGGGCGTTACATCTACCGGGCGCACATTCATGATGCTTACTACGTCAATTTCTCCGATGCTCCGGCAAAAGTGAGCATCCAATCCGATCTTGTCGTCCGCTACGGAAACAGAATAAACGACCAGAGCCTCGCGCAGCTGGGAGCGTACTCTGCCCGGATGCAGCGGATTGCAGAAATCGGCGTCGCTGGCAGCCTCAGCCGTGAACTTCTCTATCTCTTCAACCTTGACTTGATGTCCAGGTATGAGGCGAAGGAACCGTTATTGAAAGATGTCTGGCTGCCTCAGAACCGGTTTATGGCCGCCCGACAAAAAGGCGGCTCGATCGACGGCTTCTATGTCGCGACGCAGGGTCTCCACAACGACAAGAGCCACAACCACAATGACGTTGGGAATTTCGTTGTCTATGCGGACGGCGAGCCGGTAATCATCGATGTAGGGGTGGAGACATATACCGCCAAAACTTTCAGCAGCGACCGATACAGCATCTGGACAATGCAATCGGCCTACCACAATCTCCCCACCGTCAACGGTGTGATGCAGAAGAATGGAAGGGAGTTCGCGGGGCGCGACGTTCAGTACAAGACCTGGCCTGATTCAGTCCGATTTTCTCTGGATATCGCGGGTGCTTATCCCCCCGAGGCCGGTATCGAGTCTTGGTACCGATCCATCGTGATGAATCGGATCGCCGGTACGGTAGTGATCCATGAAAACTATAAACTGAACTCCCCTGCGAAAGAGATTGTGCTATCACTCATGACCCCCTGCGATGTGGTGAAAGGCGAACCCGGCCAGCTTGTGTTGACACTGCCGAAAGAGACCGCAGGAGACGCGTCAAAGCAAATCAGTATCCGGTTTGATCCAAAAGAGCTCTCTCCTCGGGTTGAGACGATCGACGTGAAGGATAATCAGTTGAAGAGAGTCTGGGGATCCACGTTGCGGCGGATATTGTTGACGGCGACTGAACGGCAGCAGAACGGTACGATCGGAATAAGTGTGAACAGGGTCGTCCGTTAGGGCCCCTGTAATCGCACACTGAATACACAGATGTTACAGACTTCCACCGGCAAGATCTTCGTTGTAAAGATTTCTAGTCCGTGAAAATCAGTAGCATCAGTGACAATCAGTGTGCCATTACCGCGAACAATCTGAACAAGGAGCTACCATGAGTTTCGAGAATGGAATAATCGACCTGCGGAGCGATACCGTCACTCACCCGACACAGGCGATGCGTGCGGCCATGGCAAATGCCAGAGTGGGAGATGATGTGTTTGGTGATGATATGACAGTGATCGAGCTGGAAGAGTATGCGGCTGACCTTCTCGGGTACGAAGCATCGCTGTTCGTGGCATCCGGTACCATGGGAAACCTGGTGGCGCTGCTGACCCATTGCGAACGCGGATCCGAGGCGATCGTGGGAAACCGGTCGCACGTCTTTCTGCACGAGGTCGGAGGGATGGCGGCGCTCGGCGGAATACAGGCGAACAAAATCCCGAACCGGCCGGACGGGACGCTCCGCCTGGAGGATGTCATGGAAGCGATACGTGAAGACGATGTGCACCATCCGCGTACGCGGCTCATTTGTCTGGAGAACACACAAAACGCATGCGGCGGCGTCCCACTCACGCCGGAGTATATGAGCCGCATGTCCGATCTGGCGCACAGCCGCGGTTTGAAGCTTCATCTCGACGGGGCGCGCCTCGGGAACGCGGCAGTGGCGCAGGGCGTGAGTCTTAAGGCTCTGACGAAGGGAGCCGACTCGACCATGATTTGCCTTTCCAAGGGACTCTGCGCGCCGATCGGATCGCTTCTGGCCGGGTCGAGAAAGTTCATTGCCGAAGCAAGACGGAATCGAAAGCTCGTGGGCGGGGGAATGAGGCAGGTCGGTGTGCTCGCGGCAACGGGGCTCCTCGCCCTGAAAACGATGATTGAGCGATTGGCCGAAGATCATGCCAATGCACGACGGCTGGCCGAGGGGCTCCGCGGAATTCCGGGCATCGAGCTGGAAACTCCGGCGCCGCAGACGAACATGGTATATTTCCGCTTTGCACAAAGCGGCAAACTCGACGCAGCAGAAATCGTGGAACAGATGCGGAAACGAGGAATACTGGCGGACGTACGGCTGGTGACCCATCGCTGGATATCATCAGAGGATGTCGATAAAGTAGTCGTGGCCTTCAGAGAAGTGATGAAGGCATGACAAGGCTCGTCGGCTCAGCGCACTGACTCTCTGCCTGAATGTGGCGGTCTTCTTGCCGAAACAAATCCGCCCAAAAATGCGTTATATGATGCATGCCGCGGGGAGATCACCGGTTTTCGGCCCCCGCAACGGCGTTTGAGTAGCCCGGTTTCAGAGCACCGCTGTTCTTCGTCCGGAGTTGTACTGCATAATCCGTCAGGGAGGATATCCGCACATCGATCCGTGGTCATTGCCGACCGCCGGAGAAAGGACCATTTCGATGAAGTCTCTCTCTGTCGTCCTCGTACTCCTTCTCGTCGTTTCCACTTCGTTGTCTCAAACACGTACGATTCCGCTTGTTGTGAGCAGCACCTGGCTGTCGGAGCACATGAATGACCCCGACCTGGTCGTGCTTCAAGT
>DOWV01000118.1:10833-11622 GCA_003519375.1 Bacteroidota bacterium | reverse complement strand
TTCCGTTAGTACGGGAGAAACCAATCAGGTAGCCGATTCCTTCGAAACCCGCCTTTGTCTCGTGTCTATTGCTCCTTCCTTGGCTTGACATTATCCCAGCGATTCGCAATATTTCGCTCGTAATCGTAACACATTGCGAGATGAGCGCCAATCTCCCCGGGTTACCCTCGCTCATGTTTCTCTCTCATGGATTTTCGCCGGGTCCTTGACTGCCGGTGCTCGCCGCAACAGAGAGAGCAACACTGAACAGCGAATTCACATCTCTTCGACCCGTCTCACAGGGACTCCGTGCCCGCGCATTGAAAGCCCGGATTCATGCTCATCGTCAGACTGATCCTCACATTCGTTTTCATTTCTCCCGAGTCGCAGGAACTCACGTCGAAGTTCATCACGCTTTTTGATCACCAGAGACCAATCATGGAGGATTTCCTATGAGCCATCCCGTGCTCAGACTCTTTGACGGATTTGACAACACCACTCCCGAATTACGAGACGAGGTGCGTGAGCTGCAGAGGGAGCTTCAGAAGGACGGTTTTGAAATCGGCGACGATGGCCGGTTCGGGCGCGACACCGAGGCTGTCGTAAAACGCTTTCAGCAGGAACATGGGCTTGACGACGACGGCGTCGTTGGGTCACGCACTTGGTCAACGCTCCTTCAGATACCGGCTCCGAAGGCCGGGGTCATTTTCCCTACGACGTACGCCACGGCGAATGTATCGCTTCTGGCTCAGTTGGCTGAGGCGCTCAAGTACAAGAGCTTCATCGAAGCGGCTGCGGCGATGTATGGTC
>DOWV01000118.1:1166-10710 GCA_003519375.1 Bacteroidota bacterium | reverse complement strand
CCCCGCCTCACTCCTTGCCGGAATCGGGTCGAGAGAGTCTCGCTGGGGATTGGCCCTGAACCCGATCGGTCCGTCAGGTACAGGCGATGCAGTCGCCAGAAGATTTCCGACGCGCTTCCGCACGGCAGGATTGCCATCTGACGCAGGAGGATTTGGCCGCGGGTTGATGCAAATAGATTTCGATGCCCACGAATTCGCCCGGACAGGCAACTGGAAAGATCCAAAAGGGAATATTGACTACGGGGCGAAGGTGTTGGCGGAAAACCGTGATTTCTTCATCCGCCGGGAGCCA
The DNA here is from genome assembly GCA_003519375.1 of Bacteroidota bacterium. GTDB lineage: Bacteria > Bacteroidota > Ignavibacteria > UBA10030 > UBA10030 > UBA9647. The sequence goes on along the minus strand of DOWV01000118.1, from coordinate 10,418 downwards.
ACAGTCACAGGTTTGAGGCTTCTTCAGTCGGCGGTCGCGAGCTACAATACGGGCGCGGGCAATGTTCTGCGCGCGGTTCGGGATGGGCGAGATGTCGACTTCTATACAGCCGGCCGCAACTATTCCAGCGATACCCTCAACCGGGCCGGATGGTTTCAGAATCACGGGTGGGCATAAGCGGCCGAGGGATCTGTCACCATCCACCATGTATGCCATGTACGAAGGAGAAAGCCATGACGGCGAAACTTGCGAGTGATCCACTGAAACAGATCTGGGATTTCATCGAGAAGAACTTCAAAGCCATGCCGAAGTTCGTCCGGGTATTTGTCTACCTTCTCTTCGTCGCCTACTTCATAGGTTCGTCGGTCCGTGTCTTCTGGCCCGAGGTGTGGGAAATGGCGCTTGATGAGGAGCAGGAAATCCGGGGTGAGATTCAAGGCTCTGACGAACCGTACCTGCCGCTGTCGGCCTGGCTCACGGAGATCAATGGTGATAAGCTCTATGTCAAGAAGAAAAAGATCGCTGACGATCGGTTCTATTTTGAATGGATCCTGAAGGTTACGCCGAAGGAGCTGAACACGAAAGTCCATTTCTACGTTGCAGAATTCTATCAGGACCCGGCCAACCCGGAGATAAAGGGCTCACGGTATCTCTTCCGCACCGAGTTCATTCCTTCAAAATTGCAGAGGGCAACTGACGAAAATCGCATCGTCCTGAAACTCGATCTTGATCGAAGAGCGCTTGCGGCAAGCACGCCGGTGAATGCCGTTTCATCGCCGGAACAATCTGATGGCAACTTCCTGGCGATGATCGTTCCCCGCGTGTTTGCACAGTCGAAATCGCCCATCAAGGTGCTTGCAAGGGATTCGGCGGCCGTCCTCCTCAGAGATTTTCGGAAATCAAGCGATCCGATCAGCGACCGGAACGTGCGGTTCCTTTTGCCGGCAGCCGGGGCGCCGATCAAGATCGCTGTTGCGGAAAGTCTGAAAAAGGCCCTTGCAAGAGGGAACAAAGGGGCAACGGCGGACTATGCCGCGGTGCTCACGGAATACGATTCGCTCTTTATGCTGACATCGGCTGGATCATCGTCAGCGATTTTTGACGACAGGTTTTACCGCTCGGCTGTCGCGTTGCTGCACACCGGGAGTGACTACGAGAGCCGGAGAATGGCCTGGTTCCTCTACAAGCTTCAGGATTCGCGATCACTTCAGCATCTCTTCAGAGAATACACCGTCACCACAAGCGTGCGAGCGAAGAAACACTGCCTCTACATCCTCGAGTCGTTTTCAACGAATGGAGACCCCAAAGTACGATCGAGGGTGAAAGAGTGGCTTATCGCTACTCAGAGAGGAGAAAAATCCAGAGAGCTTGGACAGGCGTTGGCGGGGAGCCTCAAAAAATTCTAAAGCTGGAGATGCCGGGCCGCCAGGTGAAGAAGCTTCAACAAGCGAACCGTCACACGAAAGGAGTTATGTCATGCTTGAAACGCTCGATGCGATCATGGCTACCGCCGCAGTGGCGATGGGGTTGAGCCTCATTGTGCAGGCAGTGCAGCAAATCATGAAACAAATACTCGACTTGAAGTCGAACTACATGCGCTTTCAGATCCTGGCAATGTTTGGCTCTCCTCAGAAAGACGATAAGGAGAGCCGGTTCTTCGGAATGAGCCGGATCACGACGATGATGGAGGGGGCGGATCCACGTGCCGAGGAGATTGTTCGGGAACTCGAAACGGCAGTCAAGACCTTCGGGTACAAGGATCTCGACTTGTTGGAGCGAATGCCGGTCGAGGATTTGCACAAGATCGTCCAAAGGCTGCCGATGTTTTCAAAAGCGAAGGATGAGTTGAAACGCGTCCAGCTCGAGATCGATACATGGTTCGAATTCACGAAGAAAGCATTCCAGGACCTGTACGAGCGGAGGATGAGACTCTGGACTGTTCTGATAGGCGCCGTGACGGTTATCGTGCTCAATGCGAACGTCTTCGAGATCTACAGGGAGTTTTCCACGGACAAGGTCTTGCGCGATGCCGCTGTCGCGTGGGCGGGCCGCGTCGTGTCGGCTCCGACGGATTCCGTTTTGCATCGACTGCATGCAGTGGCAGGAGACAGTTCGAAGGTAAAACCGATGAGTGACCAGCAAATCAAGAAGGAGATTGAGAAGCAGCTGGGTGATATTCAGGCGGTTATCCACGCGAACGGATTTCAGGTGCTCCGGTGGAGACAGGCTCAGCGCGATGCATTCCTGACGGGGTGGTTGAGCGGTGATTGGTTCAAGAACATTGGGAAATCGTTTCTGGGCTGGCTCGGTATGACGCTGCTCGTAAGCCTCGGAGCGCCGTTCTGGTATGACTTCTTGAAGACGGTTGTCGGATTTAAAGACAGCCTGAGGAATAAATCGCAGAAATCGGAGTGAGGGAATGGAAAAAGATAGAGTGGGCTGAGCCGCGAACCGGAGAAGAAACCGAACTTTCATCGGACAACAAATGAATTGGAAAGAGGAAGTCTTAGGAGTGTCTGAGTCCTGGAGGAGAAAAAGAGGACTCAAAGACGGAAGGGTAAAAATCGACATATTCACTGAACTTGGAGGACCCAATGGAACTGAAGAAGACAACAATCCTGCCAACCGACGATGCTGCACTGGCAAATCGGCTTTTCAAACACCTCATCGATGAGGTGCCAACCGTTCTGTTCATAGTATTTGGAATAGGGGAGGAAGCAGAGATCCTGGTGCAACGGGCTGACAAGCTTGCAGGTGCTGAGAATGAGCCCCGCCGTGTGGTCTGGGCTCGGCGGCCTGAACTGGTTGCATCAGTGCTCTCAACCTTGAAGGGTGAAACTGAAATGGTTGCAAAGATCGTATCTCTACAAGTACGAGCATTCACGCTATCGTTATCGGACGTCGTAAAGGACCTCCTGACATTGGATGAACCTCTTCCGAGCCTGACGAGAGTACTCAAGGCGTATGTGAGGGCTGAAAAGGAAGGAGCATGATCCATGCGAAATCGAATGATCAGTGTTCACCCTCGATTAGCTCTCTCATTTGTTTCACTTGTCATAGGGTTAAGCTGTTCATTAAGTTGGACCTACGTTGGACATGCGGCATCCGACTTCGCGACGAGGGGAGAATGTGAGAGGGGTCGTTTTGATTCTACTTCCAATGTTGGCAATCGTCGGGTACACGACGGTTTGCCAATGATTCTTACTCTCACCGAGCTCGATCAAGGTGGTGGCTCGCGACAGCTTTCTCGGGAATCAGCCGTTGTTGACATCAATAGTCGGGTTCACCTCCGCATCAATACAGACGCCCTTCAGAACCGGTTAGAGGGAATTATTGGCAGGCTGGAAATTCCAGAGCATCTCGTGGCTCAAATAACGGCGTTTCGAGCAGCCATAAGAAAGGGGGTTGATGCTCTCGGTCCTTTACAGAAAGTGCTGGAAGAATGGGTAGGATCAAAAGAGCATTCGTCAGAGCAAATCGCTGGCCTGAGGGCATCGCTGAGTTCGGTGGCCGAACCCGCTGATATTATCCTATCCATCGCAGTGGAGGGATCGCGAATGGAATCAAGTCTATCGTCCGCCCTCGAGGCTTACCAAAGACCCACGCAGGCACAACAATATAGAATGATTTTTGAGGTTGCTCAAAGCGAACTCGAACAGATGCAGAAAGAGTGGGAAACTGTCCTTCAATCTAAGGGTGTTTATCTGCAAGCAGGGGCGTGGATTCTCACAAATCAAGGGGAACAACCAATCCACTTGCGGGGCTTTGATTCATATAAGGAAAAGGAACGGCTCGAGGTTGATCGTTTCAATATCAAGGCTCTTTTCAAGAATGATCAGAAGGCTGAGTTCCAAAAAGCTGCGCAACAGGCGCAGGAGATCAATGACAAGGGGTTTTGGAATGTTGTCGAGGAGAGTTCGCTCCGAGCGGCGGAGTCTTTTTTGACCGAACCGCGGCAGAGAATTGAGGAGATCCACTCGCTGCTTGAAGAGTTGCGCCAAATGCCAGAAAAAGCGATCCAACCGGCAAAAGATATACTTGGCCAGGTCAGTGCGGACATGAAAGAGTATTTGGATTGTTTGTCTTCTTTGTTTGGCAAGTACGGTGGGCAATCTACGGAACGCAACGCCAAATCCCTTCTTGTAAGCTCGCAGTCGGATTTTGCGAACCTGGTGGAGCGGACAAAGAAACTCCGCTCTGATCTGGATGACCTGAAGAAGAAGCTGCACGAGATTCGAGGACTTGTGGGCTCAGCCAAGCAATCAGTCGAGAACTTAGTTCAATTCGTCTCGGCTTTTGGGGAAACGACTCTGACGAACGCCATGTCCGACCTTGGCCGGACCTTCCGTGCACTTGCAAACCTCTATACTATGGAAGACATAAACAACCGTGTGCTGGAGTTCGGAAACGAAGTGTTGAAACATGACTTGAACACGTTGCCGACAGAAACAGAGGCCGCCCTTACCACTTCGGGACCTCGGGCAGAAGGAGACCATCTTGTCTTCAAGATTGCTTTCGGGAGCATAGGGAATCAAGTGACAGAACTTGAAAGGTCGGACGCAATTATCTTGCGAAGCCTCTCCCATCTTGATCTCGCGATCGGAGTGATTTTCGCAAAGAATGGTGATAAATTTCAAGCAGCTCCGTCCTACAGTGTTCTCTACAAATTTGGGTCTTCGAGTTATGCATACAAACGTTTTGTGGATATTGGCCTCGGACTAAACCTCGCGGCAATGGATTTCAATCATGATGATACACCGGAGCTCGGGGTAGGAGCTGTGGTTTCAGCGTTTCATGATTATGTCCAAATCGGACTCATTGGATTCAACATCTACCAGTCCAAATATTATTGGTTCTTTGGACTCCGACTGCCCTTACCTACGAGCATCGGAAGCGTACCGACTGGCGAGTAACAACCGACAATCTCCGAGGCATGGCTAACTACGGGTGGAAAACGCGATGGTAGCTACCACAATTAACTGAGAAATTCCATCATGAAACCCCTAATCCTCAAAATCACGCTCTTCGATCCGACAGCAGATCCAACAATCCCAGCGCGCGAACGCGAGTTTCCGGTTTTCGACGGCGTGGAGGTCGAAATCGTTGAGATACGGTCGTGGAATCCGTTGGTGGGGTTTGATTCTCTGTTGCTGAGGCCCGACCGCGATTCAGGGATGTTCGTCGCCGAGAGTCCGGAGTACAAACCTGGCCGCCATCACTTTCTTCGCGTCGGTTTCACGAAGCCAAATTTCTCGAAGCAGCAAAGAGCGCTTCTTTCTCCGGAAGAAGTCACCTCCGGCACACTTCCGATCTATTGCCCCGAGCTGCTTCCGTACTGGGACACAGGATGGAAGAGCAACCACGAAGTGAACAAGCATTTTGACGATGGCGATACCACCATAGAGAGCAGCATGCAGGAGCCGTATGAACTGAAAATTCCGATGCGGCAGCTCTTCAATATCGGCCACCGCGGAGCCCCGCATCACTTTCCCGAGAACACGATCGCCTCGTTCAGGAAGGCGCTCGATCTCGGTGCCAACGGATTGGAGTTCGATCTCTGTCTCACGAAAGACGATCAGATTGTCATCTTCCACGACGCACAGCCCGTAAAGCTGCCTCCGCATCTTGATCGGACGGTGTTTGAGGATCTTCCCTATGAGCTCGTCTCGCCGTTGTTCGAGCGTAACCAGAGTCGTACGATCGTTGTGACGAAAGAGTACCGCTCCGGCCAGTACGTGGATCGGCCCGTCACTCCGCTGCAATCATTCACCCAGTACGACGTGGTCAATCTGACGCTTGCCGAATTTCGTCAGAGCTATCATTATGCTCTTGTCGACGGTCAGGAGCATCCTGTTCCAACACTCGAAGATTTTCTGCAGTTTACCTCACAGGAATCAGACCGCCTCCGATTTCTCTTCTTTGATATCAAGTATCCTGTGCAGAATGTCAATCGGGACGTGTACACCAGGTTTGGCCGGGGAATTGGGCGACGGATCGCCGCACAGCTTCGCCAGGGACCGCTTCCTGAGAATCTTGTGATCTGCAACCCGAACGAGGAGATCCTTGAGATTTTCCGGGAGACCATCCGTTCGGAGACAGGGGAGCGGTGCCTGTTTGCGTATGATGCGGCAGGGGGAGTGAAAGAAACGTTCGGAGGAAAAAAGAATCCCCTGAGTGTTGCCCGAAGGATGGGCAACAAGGTGGTTTCTGTGGGCCACCAGTTTCGCCCGGGAGACTTTGATGAGATTAAGGAGGCGGTGGTCGATCGGGACTATGAAAATGACAGTCCCGTTGAGCTTGTTATTCACTGGACGCTGAACGATCCGACCCTCATTCTCCAATCGTTCCGCAACGGGGTAAACGGCGTGCTGACAGACAAGCCGGATGAACTGGCGAGGTGGCTTGCCAGGTTTCGGGTGAAAATTGCGTAGACGCACCAGGCAAAATCCTCCGCCCCGCGTTGTTGTTTGGAGGCTGCAATCTGCGCCTTGTTATCCGGGGGCCGAAAATGTGTCATCTAACGGCTTCGGCTTTGCACCGATGATCAGCAGCCACAACATAAATGCGACTTCTCCGAGCATGGCGGGAACGGGGATTGTAAAGACCGTATCCTTGTATTCCGGTAACAGCACAGCTGTAAAGCTCAGGACCACAAGGGCGCAGCCATTGATGATCAGCCAGACGCCCAGGAAGCGGGGAAGGAAACTCGACCTGTAGGCAAGGACTCCCAAGGGTAACAGCCACAGGCCCCAGTATAATTCTAACGCTAACACTCCGTAATCGGTCATCCGAAGAAATAGCAACGCCAGATCTTGTCTCTGACCAAGTTCAAATGTTTTCAGTACTTCGCCTTTCAAGATCATAAGGGACGTAACATTGAACACCTCCACAATAATAACAGCAGGGATTTGCACGAGCACCAATGCAACCAGAAGTTTAGCCTGTCGCCCGTTTACCGATTTGAACAATCGATAAAGAACCAATACCAAAAACACCCAAATGCTGCTGTTGACAACATTATTCATAATGCTGATTCGAAATAGAAATTCATTGGATAGGATATTCTGCGCAACGGTAACAGCATCATCGCGCATGTTGATTTGCGATGGTACATAGAACAGGCTATAGAGGCCCGTTACTATCCAAATGAGATACAGCAGCCCGGCAAACCTTGCGGTCTTCTTCGCTGAGTCCATGTTCTCTCTCCTCTAGCTTTGTCTGGTATTGATCTATCCAATATTCTCTGATTGTGCTCCGCCGGATGTGCCGCAAAATGCTCTATCAGAATGGATCTTTTCTTGCGCCCAACATGCTGACATGCTTTATACTCAAATACTTTACTACTCACATACTTTATACTCCATACTTCCTACTCCCATCCCCCCTCACACACTCTTAATCACCTTCACCACCCTCCACACAAACGCCACATCTTTTTTCCGCACTGCCATCGGTTCGTATTCCGGATTCAGCGGAATGAGATGGATGAACTGGTCCTCTATTTTTACCCGCTTCACCGTATCCTCATCATTCACACGCACGACGCAGATGTCGCCGGTCCGGGCTTCCTGTTTCGGGCTGACGACGATGATGTCGCCATCCTCGATGCGAGGAGCCATGCTGCTCCCTTTTACTTCAAGCGCGAAGGCGTTGGTGTCCTTGATGTCATCCACCGTGATGTACTTTTCGACATAATCGGGATGGAACATGAGACTCGGAGCTCCGCCCGGCACCGATGAGAGGAGGGGAAGAGACACAAGCTCAACGCGTTTATAACGGCTGGTGGGAAGCGGGAACACTTTTGTTTCTGCCGACGTCGTGGCGAACATGTCGCCGTTGCCGGTCAGGAGCCAGTGCGGCGCAACGCCGGTGACCTTTGCGATGCGCATGAGATAGTTGCTGTCGGGCACCTGCTCGCCCTTTTCCCATCGCTGGACTGTCCGTGTCGCCACGTCGAGTTTCGCGGCAAGCTTCGCCTGGTCCATTTCTTTTTCTGTCCGGGCATGCCGGATGCGTTGTGCGATTGATTGTTTCATGCTCTTTTCCTTGCCACAAAGTCACCAAGGCACTAAGATATTTTAAGAATCTTACTTCGAGTCTTTGTGCCTTCGTGGCGTATTTTGAATATGACAATTTTGTCAACTTTTCTCTTGACAAGGCGACAAAAATGTCGTATGCTCGGTCAGGCAAAGATATGTAATTTTCTGACTTGTGTCAAGAGGAGGGAATAAAATATGGAAGCTCAACGGGGTAATGGGAGTAATGGGGGTAATGTCTATATCGGCATGGGGGGATGGGACCTGGAGCCGTTCAGCAAAGTCTTTTATCCTCCGCGGCCCAGGAAAGGATTCCGGAAACTGGAGTACTACAGCCAGTTCTTCGACGGCGTCGAAGTGAACGCCACCTTCTATAATACGTCGTTGACGCCTGATCATGCCCGGCGCTGGCTGGACGATGTCTCTGCGAACAAAGAGTTCGTCTTTACGGTAAAGCTCTTCCAGGGCTTCACCCACACCTACGAGGCGACCTACAACGATGTCCGCGCTGTGCATCGTATGCTGGAGCCTCTCGCCGCCGCCGAAAAACTGGGAGGGCTGCTGATTCAGTTTCCCTACTCTTTTACCAACATCAGCGAGCGCCGGATGTACCTCATGCAGCTCGCAAAAGCGTTCCATCCGCACCGCCTGTTCGTGGAGGTCCGGCACAACTCGTGGAACAGTCCGCTCATGTACAACTTCTTTCAGGAAAACCGGCTTCACCTCGTGAACGTCGATCTCCCCGGCATCAAGCAGCACATGCCGCTGACGTGCCAGACGTGGAATGGTGCGGCGTACTTCCGCCTGATGGGAAGAAATGCCATGACGTGGGAGCGGCCCTTTTCCAAGCATCCCAGCGGGAACTACCTCGTCAGCGACCGCTACCATTACATGTATGACGACCGGGAGCTCCGGCACCTCCTCACGATGATCGAGCAGATGAGGCAGCGCGCCGCTGCGACATTTGTTGTGTTTCACAATGATCCCCAGGCAAACTCACTGGTGAACGGTTTTCAGCTGCGGCATCTTGTGCGTCACAAGCAGCGCGTGCTCGTGCCGCAAAATCTTGTCACAGCATTTCCGGCGCTGAAGAACATCAGCGCTTCGGTGAATGTGCAGCATCCGTTGTTTGCGGAAGTGGCGTAAGGGCTTTCAGCGATCAGCACTCAGCCTTCAGCTGCTTGCCTTGAGCGAGCAGGGTGACCGCGAGATTAAC
>DOWV01000118.1:491-1029 GCA_003519375.1 Bacteroidota bacterium | reverse complement strand
GCTGATAGCTGACCGCTGAGTGCGATACCGTTTTTCACTGTCAACAGCAAAGATTCCATGGACACCGTAGAAGATCTGGGTAAATCCTTTTTTCGTCTTTTGGATTCCGTCGGTACGTATAGAATCGAGCGGAAGAAGGGTTCTATCCATATAACTCGTGAGCGTACTTTCATCGGCCTCCATCCAATGAAGAGCTATCTGGGAATCAATGTCGTACTCGATCGGGCACAGGCTGCTCCGCCTGCAAGCAAGGTGGAGAAAGTCTCGACAAACAGGTTTCATCACTATTATAGAATCACGAGCAAGAGGGAATTGAACAGATCGTTCGCCCGGTTGCTGCGGGAAGCGTACAACCTTGCCCGGCCAAAGGGGTAGAGCCAATCTCAAAATCCTCTTGTGATTCGATACCGGGATACCGGCAAAAATTACTTTGATGGAGCAAATCTATGAACAAACAGTTCATCGCAAAACAATCTATTGTTATCGACGCTCCTGCCGGAAAGGTGTGGGACGCGCTCGTGAATCCCGAAATGATCAG
>DOWV01000118.1:0-331 GCA_003519375.1 Bacteroidota bacterium | reverse complement strand
ATTGTCTTTAGGGGGGAATGGCAGGGGAAGGCCTATGAAGACAAAGGTGTGATCCTCCGGCTGGAGCCGGAACGATTGATTCAGTACACGTACTTTAGTTCTCTTTCAGGGCTTCCCGACACACCGGAACATTACCACACGATAACTGTTGAGTTATCCAGCCGGGGCACGCAGACCGTTCTCTCGCTCTCTCAGGATAATAACGCAAGCGAGCACGAGCGGGAACACTCTGAAATGAACTGGGGAATAGTGCTAAAGGGTCTGAAGAAGCTTTTGGAGGAATAAACCGACTGGTTTTCGAAAGCGCCTGGAACCGTCCGCTGATCGCTGA
>DOWV01000042.1 GCA_003519375.1 Bacteroidota bacterium | reverse complement strand
AAAAACACTCTCAAGAGAAAAGAAGGTCTCACGCCAAGTCGCGAAGTCGCCAAAACTTTTGTAAATGTTTCTACCCTTTGCGGCTTCGCGTCTTTGCGTGAGTATTTTTCAGATGGTTTTTTCGTAACGGGCGGTCTGCAGATCTATTTGCAGACTGCCCGGAACACCCGCATAAAATTCTCACCTAGGATTTTTCGTACGTCTTCCCTCGAATAGCCTCTCTGCAGCAATGCCGATGTAATTGAAGGAAATTGTGAGACGTCTTTCAGGCCGGTCGGCGGAGCAGAGGAAAAGCCATCGAAGTCCGAACCGAGCGCTATACAGTCAATGCCTCCGATACTCTTGATGTAGTCGATATGGTTGAGGACATGATCCAGGGTAGCTGTGCCGGACGTCAGGAAGGGTGGGTAGAAAACAACCCCGATGACGCCACCTCGCTGGGCAATTCCCCTGATTTGGGAATCTGTCAAATTCCGCGAGTGCACACGGAGAGCGTACGCCCCTGAGTGAGAAGCAACGATGGGGTTCTTGGATGTTGCCAGGATGTCGTCTACGGTTTTACGGCCGACATGAGAGATGTCGATAATCATACCCAGCGAATCCATTGTTCGGATGACCTGTTTCCCAAAGTCGCTCAATCCGACCACATCGGTACGTGAATCCGCCGCCGACACCGCCCAGGAGGTGCTGTTATTCCAGGTGATTGTCATGATTCTGACACCGGCGTTGTAGAACGCCAGCAGGTTCTCAAGTTTGTCCTCAATACAATGCCCTCCTTCTACCACGAAGATCCCCGCAATTTTCTTCTGCCGCGCCAAGGCATCAACGGAATCTGATCGGACCACGAATCCCAGATCTTCCGAGTTGCGCGCTGCTTGCGCTTTGAGTGTGTCGAGAAACTTCATCGCTGTGGAGAAATGCGTTCCCTTAGGGTAATTCTTCTCGCTCACCCATAGTGAGAATACCTGGGCGTCAACACCGCCATCCCGCAAGCGCGGGATGTCCGTATGGTCGCTCGTATGCCGATCTGCCAGTTGGTAGGCGTAACCGGTGCGGGTGATTACTTCCATCACATCATTGTGGAGGTCGATCACGAACGCCCTGTCATGGACACTCTCCAGCAAAACATTCACCATGGCGGAATCAACGAGCGCAACCGTCATGGTGTCGGTCTCATACACGAGGGACGATGTGATAACCCGGCAGCTGTCCAGAAGCTGAGGCATGGAAAGCCTGTAAGAGGATGTTGCTGCTGCAGGAATGGAGCCTCCCAATCCGCCGAAGTTCCCTCCGTCCAGCTGGATCATTTTTTTTGTCAGGCGGTGGCCGTTCATCTCAATGGAATAGAACAGCGCTCCCGCGCTTCCCTTCGTCCTCCAGTCGATGAAATACGAGCCAGGCCTTAGATCATACTCTCTGGCATCAACGAGTTGGCCGAGAATGTTATGAACGGCGACCCGGACAATGCCGGCGGTCGTAACGGCGAAGGGAATTTTTGTTGAGGGGTTGAACGGATTCGGATAGTTTTGCTCGAGCGAAAACGTCTTTGGCACCTCACCCGGCGCATCGATACCCGTGACGGGAATCGTCACCTGCCATTGACCTTGGGCATTGACAGACGTTGAGCCAATCATGGTGCCGGAGCGGTCGACGAGTTTGATGACCGCCGATAAAACCACATGGCCGCGGTTTCGATCACGAACGGTGCCGATGACAGTGATGTCTGCTGCCACCGATTCCCTGCCCGCAATCAGGAGGGCGGCAAGCAATGCAAGGGCCGGGCCAGCTCTCCCTCTAAGAAGAGAAAGCCCGACGGGGCTTCTTGCCCCGCCGGGTCTTTTCAAATGAGATTCACCTCGGACTTCGATCACCGTTCCTCTACAAACACTTAGAAAGCAATCCCGATCGAGAGCTTCTGCACCGAGGGGAGGACTTTGAATTTTTCAAATGAATAATCGAAACGAACGTTCTGACCCAGAAATTTGCCTCCCATTAATCCAACACCGGCTGCGAATGATTCGTCGTCATAATTCAGCTTCAGACCACCGCGAACCGCCAGGAAATCATAGAGAAGCACTTCGCTCCCCAGGCAGTAATGCTCAATATTGTCATTCGGGTGGATCAGGTCCACAATGAAGCGGGCACGATATGCCTCGGACACTATGGGCTCCATGGTAAAGGAAGCGCGAAACGTTACGGGCAGGGGATTACGCAAGAATCCTTTTTCGACGTTGCCTTCGCTGTAGTCCCTGTAGCTTCCTTCCAGGGGATTGAGATCCGGTCCAAAATTCTGCAGCGTCATCGCCAGCCGGGAGCCCAGAAAACCGAGGTCATAGTTGCTTCCGATGTCAAAGGCAAGTCCCGACGTTGAATGATCGAAGTACGATTCTCGGATATATTTTACCTGTGCGCCGATGACAAGTTTCTCGGTGATGTGTCGTGCGAAGGAGAGTCCCAGTACGATATTCTGGATCGAATAGGTTTGCCCGGTCCCGTTTTCCATCTCGACCGTTGTGATTTCTTCGTTTGTGCTGAATCCTGTCGCCTGAAATCCCACCACCCCGATTTCGCCGAACCGGTGGGCGGCCGCGATGGATACCATGTCGATACCCGCAAACCAGGGGACATAGGTAAACGCCAGGTCGGTATTCCGGATTCCTTCGATGCCCGACACGTTTGTGTATAACGCCGATGCGTTGCTCACGACCGATGCTGCGGCGTTGCCCAGTGCGGATGCGCGCGGATCAAAACTAATCTTGAACAGCTGCGCACCGCTGGTGCCCACCTGCCCAAACTGCTGAGCAGCAAGCGGGACAACAAAGAGAAGTATGAGCAGAATAGTTTTTTTCATTTGGCACCTCAGCGCATGATGACGAATTTGCCGGTGTGGGTCCCTGCGGAAGACTCCACCACGTAGATATAGAGACCACTCACAGCTTCCTGGTTGTTCTTCGTTGTAAGATCCCATTCTGCAACACCGGTGAAGTCACCGCTGATCTTCACGTCGCGACTTTGATAGACCACATCGCCGCTGTTGATAGTCTGAACGAGGTCCCCGGCGAGTGTGAAAATCGAGATCTTCGCATCCGGCGGCAGGTTAATGAAACGTAACCGGCCCACCCACGGGTTTGTGTCCACCGGGTTGGGATTGTTGTAAATGCTCGAACCCATGAAGGGGTTTGGAACAACACGGATATTGGATACGCTGTTCGTCGCAGGGGCGTTCGGCATGAATACTTTCGTGGAAAGCCTGCCGCGGCCGATTTGATTCTCAAGTCTCCCGATCCCGAGGGTGGGATCGCCGGCATCGAACGCGGTTACTGCATACGTGTAGATGAGTCCATTCGGTGTGCCCTCGTCGATCCATTCATAGAGGGTGTCTGTCCCCTGCACAACCGTGGCTGGCGGCCAGTTCTTCAGGAAGGGACGCCCGTACCACAGGGAATCCTTCGCTTGATCCACCGCATTATTTTTCACGTAGATCGCCAGCGTATCCCAGATGGAATTGCCTCCGGCGTCCTGCCGCGATGTTCGATAAACACCATAGCCGGCAAAGTCCTGCGCGCCGGTCAGGGGATCCCTGCTTGACTCCGCGTTCTTCCTCCAGCGAAGCGACAGTGAGGGCGTTCCGGCTGATGTTGTCGGTGTGATTGTCAGTGTCGGCACGTCAGGTGATGACGGCGCACGGAGATAGTTGCCATCGAACATCGACTGTGCGATCTGTGAATTCTTGATGATTCCCTGGAGACCCGGCCCGATGACCCAGGCGATCACAATGTGAATCGAATCTCCGCCATTGATGGTATAAGGCCCGACGCCGAAGATAGCCCGGTAATCCCGGATGACGCTTATGCCCGTCGTAATCGTGCCCTTCGCGACCCACTCATACTGAGCCTGCGATGTCAGCGGCTCGGAATTTCTGTACGACGGTGTGGCCATTGTCGGCTTTCCCGTGTAATTGCCGACAAAATGCGCACTGTCGGCATACAACAACCGTGCGCCGGCGTACCCGGGCGACCTGAGAATCCCTGTCACGGGATCCGGATTCCCGGTATCATCTCCCGCTACGACGGGACTGTCTGCATCGTAGACATAGGTGAGCTTGTTCGTCGAATCGTAGCCTGCGAGGTCGTCGGTATCCCATAAGGTCGTCGGTGTGCTGGAGCCGAGGAATCCGGAGACGTCGGCATCCATTCGGAAGCCAACATAGACGCCCGTGAGTTTTTTCTCTGCGTCGTCGATTTGACCGTTCTTGTTCCGGTCGTAGGGCACATACTTGATCCAGTAGTCGCAGATGATGAAGTCATCATTGTACGACTGATCCCATGCGTATGTCCGTTCGGTGATCTCCACGCCAAGGTTGACGTGGACGCCCGATGGACTGGCCGGATCAATATCGGTGTAGCGAGTGTATGTGTCCTCTGCCGAAAGGGATCCTTCTGCGGCGCGTTTGACAGTGATGGAATCAAGCGGCCGGAAATGGTTGGATTCGCCCGCAGACATGTAGCCTATCGTATCGGCGATTCCGCCAATCCAGATTGACTGCAACCATCCATAGAGGTTTCCGCTGCCCCCCGGCCATTCGAAGTTGGGCTGTTCGTAGTTACGATCGCCGTAGAATCCATAGTTGGTGACCTGCGTCCACAACGCTCCAACTTTGTGGCTGAAGCCCTTCGGATCCGCGGCAGTCCCGGTTGCAGCCTTCGACAACATTCTCTCGCGCGGCTTTGGACCGTCCTGCGCCCAGGCAGCCGCGGCAAGGAAGACACTCAGAAACGATATGAATACGATGGTTTTCTTCATGGGGTCACCTCAAAATTGAACCTGAAATCCAAGCCGGTACGTGCGGGGACGGGTATAGGCTGTAGGGTTGTTGTATGGACCGGTCGGATCGCCCGTTGCCTCGTATTGCACCAGACCTTCGCGGCCCCCGGCAATGAATGACACGTACTTCGAGTTGAGCAAATTCTTGATTTCGGCGAACACAGAAAATTCAATGCCGTCGAAAGCAAACGACTTTCGCGCGCGCATGTCGACGTTGCTCTGCCATGGCAGTCGCGCATCGTTGCGAAGAACAAAGAGAGGGAATGCATCCCGCGTATTGCTCGAATAGGGATAGCCGGATCGCGCCGTGATGACAAAATCGACTTCGGCGTCGCCGATCAATTCCCGGATCGACCCCGTTGACGTCAACAGGATGTTGGCGTTGATCTTCCACCGCAGATCCCAGTTAAGCGGATCGAGGCGGCGAGGCACAACCTCACCGTTCGAGCGGAAGACGGAAGATGAGCGGCCGTTTGCAAACGCATAGGAAACGTTGACCATTCCGGCAACACCCCGTGTGCCTATGGTCTCCAGCGTCAGCTCGAGCCCACGCACATTCGCATAGTCCATGTTCGTATACGCCTGGTAAGAATCCGGCGAACCCGAAATGACATAATCGGTGGCACCGACGAGGTTGGTAATGTCTTTGAAGTAGAGCGTGGTATTCATCCGGAGGAAGTCGGTGAAGAGGTGATCCCACCCAAGTTCGTAGGAAACTGTCTTCTCCGGGAGAAGCCGGGGATTTCCAAGGTCTACGTTCGTTGTGTAGCGGAAGTTCAAAGAGACGTTTTCGTACAGGTACCGAAGATCGGGACGCTGGAAGAAATGGCCATAATAGAAGTGAATCTTATCACGCTCTGTAATCGGGTGCGAGATTCCGATGCGCGGACTTACCTGCCACCTCGACGGAGCTTTGTCTGCCGATGTGAGTCCCAGCCCGTCTTTATGGCTTGGCAATGTGGTGGGATCGGCTGGATACAAGACCTCGCCGGTCAGTCCATTGGGATTGTAGTAGTCGAGCCGGATGCCCGCGTTCACGATGAAGCCGTCGCGAACTTCGATCTTGTCCTGAAGATAGTAGGCCATCTCGAAGAGGTCTTCGTTCCAAAGGTCAAAGCGCGGGTTGCTGACCGACTCAAACGACACTTTCTCGACGTCTCCCTTGATGTATCCGATTTCCACACCTGTTTTCAGGAGATGAGAGGAGTTGATCTGATTTGAGTAGTCCATCCGAAGAGAGGTCGTGCGGGAGACCTGATTCAGGAACCAGCCTTCGTCGCCCGTGTAGTTCCAGTAGCCTTCGGTGCTGAGACGGCTTTCGTACCCTCCGCTGCTCCCGTTCCTTCCCCAGTACAATTCGTCCGACGTGCTTCCGTTCCCGTCCCGGTCATTGGCATCGCGAACGATCTCCCGGAAGTTTGTCCAGAATTGTGAGAGTTTGATGTCGAGGAAGGACTGTTGATTAATGGTCTGATTCACCAGCAGGCCGATGTTGTAACTCTGGTTGATCGGCACAGACACATGTTCCTGCATTCCCGACTGATACACGTTGCGCACATTTTTGTACCACAAACCGTCGTCGGCAAACTTCGCCGAATCCGGGTTGCGCGCATTGTGATACTTTTGAGGGTCTGCCACGAAAATGAACTGCTCGAGCGTCTTGACTCCTCCCTCCGTGACCGTGCGTTGGAAGATGTCGGTCTGGTAACCCTGACTCGGCGGGCCATACTTGGAGTACGTGTGGTAGTAGTCGTTGTCCAACGACCATGATCGCAATCCCGTCAACGAGACGCGCGTATCGGAGGTGACCGCTCTTAGTTTAGCCTGATACGACTCACGAAAGAAGTTTTCATGCGGCAGCTGGCCGCGGGTCTGCAACGCGATGTCGGCTGAGCCATTCAGGAAGAAATTGATGTTTCCCAGCGCAACAGAGGGAGCGCTGAGATACGCTTCATAGTTTCTCCAATCCGGCTGGCCTTTGCCGTACGCGTTCGGAGTCCATTCCATCTTCGCCCAGGGGAAATCCGACGTGCGAACGCGCAGTTTTGCCGAGAGCCGGTTCTGGTCGCGCGTGATCGTGTTGACGATGCCCGACTGTGCGTTGCCATACTCGGCCTCAAACCCGCCCGTCGTCACCTGAATCTCTGAAATGCTCAATTGGGGCAGGCTCGTCGAAAAGCCGGCCGTGGTTGTCCCGCTGTAACTGTTGATCGCACTCTTCACCGCCATGCCATCGACCAGGAACAGCGCCTCGTTGAAGCGGCCGCCCCGGAAATTACTGCCATTGACGCCGGCTTGCAAGAACACGACCTGCATGAGGTTGTCGACTGGCAGGGCGTCGATCGCGTCGGACTCCACCGTATGCTTTGTGGACGTCAGGTCCGCCTGAATCGGAGGCCGGCTTGCAACGACGATCACCTCCTCCATCTGCACGTCGGCGGCATCCATCCGAAAGTCGATCGTCGTCGTCATGTCGAGCATGACTTTCACGTTCGAAATCGTCTTCGCCGAATAACCGATCATCGATGCTTTGAGCGTGTACGTGCCTACCGGTACGTTGATGATGAAGTAATTACCCTCGATGTCGCTCGCCGCACCGTAGGATGTCCCGACAATCTGGATGTTGACTGATGGAAGGGGCTGCCCTGTTGCTGCATCGACAGCCTTCCCGGCGATCTTGCCGGAGGTTCCCGCCAAGACAAACTGAACTGCGAGAAGGGAGACTAAGAAGAGCCTTTTCATGGTATCCTCACACGCTGTGGAACAGAGAGAGCAAGAAACTCAGGGATGGAGTGATAAGGAACAATTCCGGTGCGATCGTCCCGCCATTTTCCGTCTTTGCGTCATCGGCGGTTGCGCGTGGCAACAGCACCTTTA
>DOWV01000079.1:15490-15709 GCA_003519375.1 Bacteroidota bacterium | reverse complement strand
ATGAGCTTTGAGTCGAGAAGGAACACATCGGGTGGTTCGTCTGCGGCGAGCGCCGTCAGAATCTTCTCTTCATATTGGCGCCCGGGACTCGGTTCATAGAGGACATCGATCGCAGGGTAAATTCTCTTGAACTCTGCGAGTGCCTTTTGGTCGAGAGGCATTTCGTCAAGGTCTGCCCAATCGGTCAGGCGGAGGGTGACGCGCTCCTGGGCACGCGCA
>DOWV01000079.1:13475-15250 GCA_003519375.1 Bacteroidota bacterium | reverse complement strand
AACAACGAAGTGTGAGAAAGTGCTTCACCGGATCTGTAATGGACAAAGGGTGAAGGAATGAATAGCGGCCCGCGAGTCTGGTGCCAGGAACAACTGAGATCCGGAATCACCTTGTGCTCTCTGGATGCACAGCGCGACAATCCTAGCGGGACGACAATCGGGCAAATACATCGAGCGATATGGCTGCTGCCGACCGGATCTCGTCAATCGAGTTATAGAAATGAGGGGAATAGCGGAGCTTCCCGCCCCGTGCTGAGATCAGTACCCGTTCTCGCGCAAGCTCTTCGTATGCTGCTGATGCCTCCACGCCCTTCGGCGGGAGGATCGTGACAATGCCCGCCCGCTCTTGATCGTCGGTCGGTGAATACAGAGTCAGCCCGGCATCAAGGAACTGTCTCGTGAGCGCCCCCGTCAACGAGAGTATGTGCGACTCAATGACGTCCGGTCCGATCTCGAGGATTGTGCTCAGCGATGCATGATAGCCCCACATCGCCGGGATATTCACTGTTCCTCCTTCATAACGCCTCGCCGTTGTAGCAGGAGCCTGATCAAAATTGAAGAAATCCCATGGGTTCTCCACCGAGAGCCAGCCAAGGTATTTCTGGTGTACCCTGGACTGCAATTCTTCTGTCAGGTAGAGGAAGCCGATCCCTTGTGGTCCCATTTGCCATTTTGGTGCCCCGGCAGCGACGGCGTCGATTTTCATTTCCTGGACATCAATCCGCATACCGCCGACAGCCTGCATGGCGTCGACGACGAAAAGAATCCCCCGCGATCGGCACAACTCTCCGAGTACCGCCAGGTCGGACCGGTACCCTGAGAGAAACTGGACTGCGCTCAATGCAAGGAGCCGTGTGCGCGGCCTCAAGGCCTCGTAGACCATCTCTGCGGTGAGTTTCCCGTCCGAAGAGTGGATGACATCAATTTCCACTCCGTGACTTTTGAGATGATAGTACGGATAGACATTGGCCGGGAATTCGAGGTCGTTAAGGAGTATCCTGTCGCCCGGCTTCCAATCGAGGCCCGCCGCGACGATGTTGAGTGCGTCCGACGTGTTGCCAGCCAGCGCGATACGTTCCCACGACTCTGCATTGATCAGCCGCTCAATGCACCCCTTCGTCTTCTCCAGTTGCTTCACATCGTCCGGATATGTCTCGATCTTCCCCGTGGATCGGTCCTGCAGGTGTGCGATTTGTGCTTTGAGGACCCGCGTCGAGAGGGGGCTGACCGCGGCGTGATTGAGATAGATGAGACCCTGTTCTGTGTGAGGAAAGAGTTGCCGGTACGACTGATGCGTTTCGTAAGGAATGAGGGTCGGATTGGGGATTTTCACGTGCTTGCCGTTGTTATGGGGATGCGGATACGTGGTGAGTGTACTCAAAGAGACCAGTAAAATCAAGAAAATCTGCCAGGTCTCCTGAGTCGGGCCAGATGGAAGTGGTAGAAAGTTCTGACAGCGGAGCGCTGTTTTCTGTGCAAAGTAATGCACGAGAGGCGGCCTCCTGACGAAATGCCATCTGTGTTTCCCTGCCCTCCTTTGAAAATGCACAGATTTGTAATACATTTGTCTGGCATATATTCTCTCTCTCTACATTTCCTTATCAGGAAGAACCCATGCGACGACTCTCCGCTCTCAGCCTGCTGCTTCTTTGCACATTCTTCGCCCCAACAGTACAATCTCAGATTATCGCGAATAACGAGAAAGGCATATTGATCCGATGCGACGATTTGGGCATGTGCCATGCGGTGAATATGGCCGCGATTCAGGTATTGAA
>DOWV01000079.1:0-13427 GCA_003519375.1 Bacteroidota bacterium | reverse complement strand
TCTTTGCACATTCTTCGCCCCAAGAGCACAATCTCAGATTATCGCGAATAACGAAAAAGGCATATTGATTCGATGCGACGATTTGGGCATGTGCCATGCAGTGAACATGGCCGCGATTCAGGTATTGAAATCAGGCCTTCCAGTGTCCTTCTCCGTTATGTTTGCCTGTCCATGGTATCAGGAGGCCGTTGACATCCTTCGTCGGTACCCCCACGCCTCGGTTGGCGTTCACCTCACACTCAACGCCGAGTGGAAAAACTATCGATGGGGTCCCATCGCGGGCCGCCTGGCCGTCCCGTCTCTGGTGGATAGTCTGGGCTATTTTTTCCCTACTCGCGCTGCCCTGTTCGGGAACAAGCCAAGTCTAAGGGGAATCGAGACGGAACTGAGGGCACAAATCGACCGTGCTTTAAAAAGCGGCTTGAGGATCGACTACCTCGACCACCACATGGGGGCAGCGGTCAACACACTGGAGACACGGCAGTTGCTGGAAAAGCTGGCACAGGAATATGGGCTGGTAGTTTCGCGGTACTTTGATGAAGTAGATGCCGCTGGTGTCTATTCTGCTCAGCCGGCGAACAAAGTCGATACGTTGCTTGCAAGACTTGCCGTTCTTCCGACGGGCAAGATCAGTCTCTTCGTTTTTCACATCGGGCTTCAGACTCCCGAGATGGATGCTCTCATAGACCTCAATCTCACGGGTCCTCGCGACATGAGCAGGCATCGTGAGGCCGAATTGCATGCCCTTCTGGCTCCGGACGTGCGGGCTGCCATGCAGCAGAGCGATGTCAGGGCATTGACCTACAGGGATCTCTTGGCGTCGGTTGGTGTCAAGAACATGAAGCGGCCTGTCCTGAAGGATTGATCGTCGTGAAACTCACAATCTTCATTTTCGTCCTCGCCGTCGTTCTGGCCTCGTGCAGTATCTCCATGTTTGAGCCGTATTTCCAATCGGCTGAGAGATACTTCCTCGCCGGGAACTTCGAGGAAGCGATAAAGATGTATTTCAGGGCGATCGACCAAGACAAGAAACGACCTGAAGCGTATTTCGGTCTCGCCATGACATATTATAAGACGGGGTATCTTGAAGAGGCGACGCTGGCATTGGAAAAGACGCTGGAGCTTGATCCTCTCAACGTGTATGCGTACGAGCGGCTCGCTGCGGTCAACATCGATCTTGGCCATGTGGACACGGCGATCTACCTCTGCCGCGTAGCCCGCGTAATGGACGGCAAGTTTGTGCCGGTCATTAACACACTCGGCCATGCATACTTCGAGGCGGGCAAAATGGATAGTGCGGAAGTTGCCTTTTCTACTGCTGCGAGTCTGTGCCGGGAATTGAATCTTCAGTCTCGGGCCGGTAAGAACGCGGTGTCGTTTTCCAGCGATGCCTCCGAAGCGTTCAACGGCCTGGGAGAAGTATGTATAACCCGGGGCCTCTACACACATGCCCTCGATTACTTCGGCGCTTCGATTTCGTCCATGCCGAACTGGGATACTCCGTGGTTCAACAAGGCAATAACCTATGAAGCTCTGACAAATTATTCTGCAGCTCAGGTAGCTTATCTGCGCACAATCGATCTGGCCCCGGACAATATCTCTGCCATGAGAAGCTATGCCAGGTTGCTTGTCAGATTGCGCAGGGAGCCGGATGCCATCGAACTCTACCGCCGGGCTCTCCGCGTCGATCCTTCCGATACGTACAGCTACTACGGTCTGGCGGACCTCTATGAAAAAAAAGGGGAGTACGCAGAAGCTGCAGAGGCTTACAAGGGCGTTCTTGAGTCGGCGCCCGACAACCCAATCGGATATCTGCGGGCCGGGCGATTGGAAATGAAGCGCAATGAATTCGATGACGCAATGAAGATGTTCCAGTCCGCGCTCGATTTGAACCCGGGTTTCTCCGAAGCCTATGACGGACTCGGTGAAGCTTACCGCTCGAAGGGACTTATGTCGCAGGCTGAGTCAGCCTTTGAGGATGCCATTAAAAATGACTCCACGCTCTCGAGTGCTGTCCGCAATCTGGGATCGCTGCTTCTTGAGCGGGGAAGGGAGGACGAGGGGGTGACGATGATGAAACGCGCCGCCCTCCTCGGTGACACAAAAGCAAAAGAACTTCTTCGGGGTCGCGGGATTGGGTGGGAGACAAAGTGAAGGTCGATTTCACGACTATTGCAGTTCTCGCGTTCTTACCTCTTCTCGTCCGGACACTCCTCTACCTCGCCGCACTCAAGATACGTTCGATCCGCATCACATTGCTGAATTGCATTGTGGTAGCCGGAGCGCCGTACCTCGTCGGTTTTGTCCCCCTTCCTTTACCGATGGTTGTGAAATTCGCCGCCGGCATCTTTCTGGCGATGTTTCTCCTCACACGGTATACGGAAGCGGAACTCTTTCCCGATGTCGTTGTTATTCCAATCATAGTCGAGTTTGCGTCGGCATTGTTCCTGGAGTTGATCCTCATCCCGCTCCTGACGACGTGATTCTTCTCAGAATTTGGCGCGCATTGACAAAAGGCACTAGCCCAACTGAAGATTGCGTCGAATACTTAATCACTGCATTTCGCCGACATCTCCTTTTCGAAATTTGCTATTTTTCGTGAATCAGCAGCGAGTCAAATCCCTCCTGCAGAAAACCGAATTCTTGCATCGCATTTTTCCACGAGCACGCAAGAACACGAGACGGAGTGATGGCTATACTACATCGCTGTAAATCGGTAGGCCTTTTTGGCGTATCGTTGACTTTGAGGCTGACGCGAGTTAACTTTGTATTACAAGATCTTAGCGCCTCTAGTACTACACGACCAATATTCCGTTCCTCTTACCCCTTCAGCGTAGAAGCGGACGCGGTCCAATTTGTCAAAAAGTGCAATCTTCGGACCCGTCCAAGTGCAGGAGCCACTTCATGCAAGACAAACCCCTCTCTTTACGCCTCTTCTTCCTGATCCTCGCGACATCTCTCGCGAGCATTGCCGTCGGTCAAGAGCGAAACGCGATCAAAGAGCCGTATTCGCTTTCGCTGCAGGCTTCTCGAAGTGCGGGCGGCATTGAAGTCACGGCGACCATTCGCAGTGTCGATCCTCAGAAATATCCTCTTCCAACTTTCATCAAGCAACTCGTCGCTGATCCTGATGATGGGGCGAAGAATCGCCTGAAAAAGTACACAGCGGACAACCTCACGCTTGTGAATGGCCAGGCCAGTTTTCTGCTCCAGGGTTACGACGAGTGTCAGGGTTTCCATGTCAAAGTCCATGTGAAGGTTGATGGCTGGCATGATGAGCATCTCGAGGATGACATTCACGTATTTTCAAGGCCAAACCTCCGGATTCACAAAATCGATGCTCCCGAACAGGTACCTGCAAACACGCCGTTTACGGTTCAGGCGACCATCCGCGAGGTCAAGGGGGACAGCGATGCGACAACCACTGTCACTCTCTATGAAGGCTCGACGGTACTGACCTCCCTTGAGAATGTTGCTGTGCCCAAAGGTGGCAGCGCCAATGTGTCATTTCCCGGAATCATGGCTACGACAGCGGGTCGACACTCCTACAGTGTCAAGATCTCCAACACGGTGCCCCCGGAGTTCGATCTCACGAACAATTCACGATCGTTTACAGTGAACGTGTGGGTGCAACCAGACCTGCTCGTGGAAAAGCTCAAAGCCCCCGACGAAGTGTTTGTAAACACTCCGTTCGAAATCCAGGCTTATGTTCGCCAAACCGACAAGTCAACGAAGGTGAAGGCGACAGTTTCACTCTTTGATGGTGCATCCCTCATCGGATCTTTCGCAGAAGTCGAAGTGCATTCCGGATCGCTCGAACGCGTGACGTTCCGAGGAATCACAACGGCAACGCCGGGTCAGCATATCTACACCGTTTCGATCACGAACTGTGATCCGCCGGAATCTGATGGAACGAACAACAGTTCCACCGTGACGGTTCAAGTTGTGACGAAGCCCGATATCCGCGTCGAAAGCGCCTCTGCCGTTTCACCGGTTTTTCTTAACACATCGTTTGACATTGACGTGGTGGTGCGTGAGTTCGGCGGACAGAGCGGGGCGTCGGCGACCGTTACGCTGTATGAAGGAAGAGACAGGCAGGCCTCCCCAATCAGGGTATTGCTTACACCCGGTGGAACAGCTCATGCGATCTTCCAGAACATCAAGGAGCGGACTCCCGGTGTTCACAACTACACTGTCAAGATCTCGAATGTCCAACCGTGCGAGTCAAATGACGAAGACAACAGCTTTGAATTCTCGCTGACGGTGGTCGTTCGTCCAGACCTCAAAGTAGACGAAGTGACCAGTCCATCCTCTGTGAGCACCGGATCGTCGTTCTCCGTCGATGCTCTCATTAAGGAGGTGGATGGACAAACCGGCGCTTCGGCGACGGTTACCCTTTCTGAGGGGACCTCTGTCCTTGGGACGTTTACGAACGTTTCGGTTTCCGCGGCGGGGAGCGTCACCGTTTCGTTTACGGGAATTGTCGCTTCAACATCCGGCACACATTCCTACACCGTCAAGATATCCAATGCCGTCCCCTCCGAGTCTGATGTGAGCAACAACAGCTACTGTTTCTCGGTGTCAGCCGCAGCAAAGCCCGATCTCCGGGTGGACAACGTCACCGTGCCTTCAACGGTTCAGGTCGGGACGCCTTTCACTCTCTCGGCATCCATAACGGAATACATAGGAATCGTGGGTGCGACCGCGGGTGTCACTTTGTACGATGGAGCTGCTTCGGTCGGTGCCACACAGACGATTTCGGTGCCCGCTGGTGGCAACGTCGACGTTACGTTTAGCGGAGTCGTCATCTCGACCGCCGGCACACACACCTTCACGGTGAAGACCACAGGGGCTGTTCCTGCTGAGATGGACACAACAAACAACGACTATGCGGTGACAGTCAATGTACTTCCGAAGCCCGATCTCACGGTGGATCAATTGATCGTACCGGCGCAAATCAACGCGAACACACCGTTCGACGTCCAGGCTGTTATTCGTGAATTGACTGGTCAATCAGGCGCGACGGCCTCAGTCTCGCTGTATGAAGGCGCGACACTCCTTGCAGGTCCGCTTGCAATTGTTGTCCCGGCAGGGGGGACTGTGACGGCGACGTTCCAGGGCCTCACCGCCACGACATCCGGAACGCATACGTACACTGCGGTGATATCCGGTGCAACACCGGGCGAATCTGATGTCACGAATAATCAGGCCGCGTCTACTACCACCGTGAGCGAACAATCACCGATGACCTTCAACCTTTCATATATCTACAACCAATCGGTGAACCTTACCCAGATTACATCGACCGGCGGTTGGTATTCGCTCGACTCGACAAGCTCCGAGAGCGCTTCGATGAGCTATACTGCCACCGTGAGCTCGACATCACCACCGTCGAGTCCAATAGCATCTGTCACATGGACCATTTCCACGCCTGCCGGAACGTTTGATCAGGTTTCTCTTGCGAATCTCACCCGGACGGGAGGAGACGCAACGACCGACTACTACTCCGCACTGAATGTGAATAACAAGGGTACGGATTTCTTGATGATGGTCGATAGAGGCTCGGGATCAATACAGGTTTCTCTTGAGCAGGCAGCGTCGTATGACGAACACGTGATCATCGTCAGGCCAGAAACGAATATCAGCATATCGACAGGGATTCGTGAAAATGTGATTCGGCCGGAAAATTCCTTGACTGTTTCATTGACCATACAGGGAGGGGAGAACACGTGGGGAGGGACGACGACCATACCGGTATCTCCGCGCGTACTGACAAACTCCTCTGGATCCGTGATCGTGTCACCACCGAATATCGAGGATGGAACCGTCCAAACGACAGTGAGCAGCAGCCAGTCGTATCAAGCTTCCGGTCCAGGTGCTCCTTCTCTGGCGGCCAGTACCCCTGCTGCTTCCATTGCGGCGAATGAAGATTTCGCTTCTCCTCCGATAACCGTCGAATTCAATCTCACTCAGAACTTTCCAAATCCGTTTAATCCGAGCACCACTTTTGAGTTCGCTCTGCCGAAATCAGCCTACGTGACTCTCAAAGTCTACGATATGCTGGCGAGAGAAGTCGCAACAGTCGTTTCGCGTGACTATGAAGCTGGTCTGCATAGAGTCCGATGGAACGCGAGTTCTCTGCCGAGCGGAATGTATATCTACCGCGTGAGAGCGGGGGACTTTGTCGCGCAGAAAAAGTTAATGCTGGTAAAGTAACCCGGATTTCGATTTTCCTGCCCCGCCTTTGGCGGGGCTTTTTTTTGTGCTTTGCGGTGAGGCCGTGCGATAGCACCTAACATCCTTCTTGCACACCCCTCCTTTTTTTCGTATTTTGCCAAAACACGCCCCCGTAGCTCAGATGGATAGAGCAGCGGTTTCCTAAACCGTTTGTCGGAGGTTCGAATCCTCTCGGGGGTACACGTTATTTTCTCCCGCGGAGAAAGTATGCGGGATCCGCAAAGTGACATACAGGTTAGCTTCACTGCGTTCGCTAACCTGTGTCACTTGGGGACTAAACCGTTTGTCAGAGGTTCGAATCCTCTCGGGGGTACGACATAATTGCAGAATGTGAATTGAACGATTCACTTTTCACCAATTACCCAAAACGCTCACATGCGACTTTCGAAAGCCTTCATCCCTACGCTCAAAGAAATTCCCTCGGATGCAGTCATTCCGAGCCATCAGCTCATGTTGCGCGCCGGATTGATGCGGCAGCTCACGGCGGGAGTATATGCGTTTCTGCCGCTCGGCTATCGGGCAATGCTGAAGGCGACCCAAATCGTCCGGGAGGAAATGAATGCGATCGGCGGTCAAGAATTTCATCTCCCGGCGCTGAATCCGGAGTCCCTCTGGATCCAGACGGGGCGAAGAAATATTCCCAATTTCATCTTGAGCGTGAAAGAGCGGGACCTCGTCCTTGCTCCAACCCACGAAGAGGTCATTGCCTGGATCGCGGCCATGCATATCCAATCGTACAAAGACTTGCCTCAGATCTGGTACCAGATCCAGACAAAATTCCGCAACGAGCCCCGTCCCCGGTCGGGAGTTCTTCGCGGGCGGCAGTTCGTCATGAAAGATTCCTACACTCTGGACACTTCCTACGATGGTCTTGACATAGGCTACGATTCCCATGCTCAGGCGTATCGCAACATTTTCACACGCTGCGGCCTCAAGTTCTTCGTCGTCGGGGCGTCAAGCGGTGCGATGGGAGGCACCGGTTCACAGGAGTTTATGGTTGAGTCGGAGTCCGGCGAAGATACCGTGGTTCTCTGCCCGAAGTGCGGTTACGCAGCAAACCTTGAGGTCGCAGCCTCCGGCATCGCGAAAGTTTCACGGGCGGGCGACAACAAGCCTCTTGAGGAAATCCACACACCGAACGTAAAGACGATTGACGAGCTTGCCGCGTTTCTCAAGGTCGATCATACGCGGCTGGCAAAGTCTCTCGTGTACCGTCATAACGGCAAACCTCTGCTGATTTTGATGACCGGCAATGATCAACTCAATGAGTCAAAACTCGGTGCCGCGCTGGGAGGCGGTGAGTTTCGCGCCATGGAGGCGGAAGAATTGAAATCCCTCACCGGCGCCGATGGAGGATCCATAGGCCCCGTCGGCCTCAAGGGATTCAGAATCATTGCCGACGAGCGTCTCGAGGGAGCAAACAATCTCATCAGCGGCGCAAATCGCAACGACTACCATCTTGGCAATCTCGATTTGATCCGTGACACGACCATCGATGGATATTTTGACTTGCGCACCGTCGAGACGGGCGAAACTTGTACTACTTGTGCCTCACCTCTTAAGATTGCGAATGCCATCGAGCTTGGTCACATATTCAAACTCGGTACGAAATATTCCGAGGCACTGAACGCGTCCTACCTTGACGAAAACGGACAATCAAAGCCTGTCGTGATGGGGAGCTACGGGATTGGCATCGAGCGTATCATCGCCTGCGCGATCGAGCAAAGTCGTGATGCGAATGGGATTATCTGGGACAAAGCGCTGGCGCCGTACCAGATCCATCTCATCGCGATCAACATGAGTAACAAAGATATTGTGCTGGCTTCGAATGAGATCTATCGTTTGCTCAATGAAGCAGCTCTCGAAACGTTATTCGATGAGCGAGCGAATGTTTCTCCCGGCTTCAAATTCAAGGACGCCGATCTTCTCGGTATGCCGATCCAGGTTATTGTCGGCGAAAAAGGTCTCAAGAACAACCAGGTTGAGATCAAGGTCCGGCGCACAGGAGAACGATCGATGATTGCTCGCGAGGAGCTTCTCTCGACACTCAAAGCAATGCTCTCTGCATGAACGGTCATGCCCACACCTGCTTCCCGGTTCTATGTCGGCGGCGAATGGCGGTACGCTTCTGACCCTCAGCATTCCCTGGATCTATGCAATCCCTACGGCGGCTCGAAGGTAGGAACAGTCGCGCTCGCCGGTGCGGCGGATCTTGATCTTGCCGTGCGGCGCGCTGCCTCCGGATTTGAACGAACCCGGTCCCTCCAGAGCTACGAGCGCCACGAGATCTTATCTGCCGTTGCCTCTGAACTTCAGGTGCGGAAAGAGGAGCTTGCGGCATTGATCACAGCTGAGGTGGGGAAACCCCGATCTGCCTCCCGGCTTGAAGTTGATCGATCCATCACAACATTCCAGTACGCAGCGGAGGAGGCACGCAGGTTTGGAGGGGAGGTTGTTCCTCTCGACCTGACTCGTGCCGGCCATGATAAGTTTGGCATTGTACGGAGATTCCCCCGCGGAATTGTGCTGGCGATCAGCCCTTTCAATTTCCCGTTGAACCTTGTGGCGCATAAAGTGGCGCCTGCGATTGCCTCAGGCAACGCGGTCATCGTGAAGCCAGCGCTGCAGGGATGCTTGACGAGCCTGATACTTGCGGAAATCATCGCCTCGACCGGACTGCCGAAAGAGGCCTTCAGCGTGACCCCCTGCCGAAACGAACTCGCCGAAACCCTGGTCACGGATCCGCGCATAGCGATGCTCAGTTTTACGGGAAGCCCCGGTGTGGGATGGCCGCTCAAGGCAAAGGCGGGACGGAAAAAGGTCGTTCTCGAACTCGGTGGCAATGCAGGTGTCATTGTCGATCGATCGGCCGACCTCGCCCTCGCAGTCTCCAGGAATCTCGCCGGCGCGTTCGTCTTCTCCGGACAAGTCTGCATCAAGGTCCAGCGAATCTATGTACACTCGGATTGTTTTGACGAATATTGCAGGGAGTTCGTAAAAGGGACGAAGGCACTTCTTTGTGGCGACCCGCAACGAGAGGATGTCTTCATCGGCCCCGTGATCAACGCCGAGGCGAAGGAGCGAATACTGGCGTGGATCGATGAAGCGAAAAGGCTGGGCGCCACGGTGCTCTGTGGAGGCGGGGCCGACGGAAATATCGTGGAGCCGACAGTCTTGAAAGATGTGCCTCGTGAAGCCAAAGTCTTCAGCTCGGAGGTTTTCGGTCCGGTCGTAACGCTCCATAAGTTTGACACTATCGGGGAAGCAGCCGCCGGTATCAACGACTCGGAATTCGGACTTCAGGCCGGGATCTTCTCCAACGATTATTCCAATATTCTTTTCGCCTACAAACACTTCGATGTGGGCGCCGTCATCGTCAATGACAATCCGACATTCCGTGTGGACAATATGCCATACGGGGGCATCAAGAGTTCCGGCTTCGGCAGGGAGGGCGTCCGCTACGCCATGGACGAAATGACCGAACAGAAGATGCTTGCCCTCGGTGCCTGAGTCCACCGCCGTCATTGACTTCCATCGCCTGACTCCGTATCCTCATGGTGGAACCACGATTTTCTAAACGCGTTATCCTGGTTGTTTCATATGTCTGAGTTCATCCATCTCCACAATCACTCTCACTACAGTCTTCTTGACGGCGCCGCAACCGTCGAATCCCTCATCGGCGCCGCCGTGCAGAACAAGATGCCATCCGTCGCTCTCACCGATCACGGCGTGCTCTTCGGATCCCTTGAATTCTACAAGAAAGCAAAGAAGGCTGGAATAAAACCGATTGTGGGCTGCGAAGCGTACATCGTCACCCGCGGAAGTCGTTTCGACAAATCCCTTCAGTCGGAGAAATCAAATCAGGGGCAGGGAAGGGGAATCTACCATCATATCCTCCTTCTGGCGAAGGACCTCACGGGCTACAAGAATCTCATCAAACTTGTCACGCTCGGCCATACGGAGGGATATTACTACAAACCCCGCATCGATGTCGAGATCCTTCAGCAGTATAAGGAAGGTCTCGTTGTCACTTCAGCTTGTCCTGGCGGAATCGTCGGGTCGCAGCTTGTCAACGGGAGCTATGAAGAAGCACGAGAGGTCGCCGGCATCTACAAGGATATTTTCGGCGACGATTTCTATATCGAGATCCAGAATCATGGCATCGAGGTAGAAAAAGCGATATTGTCGCAGGCTCCAAAGATCGCGAAGGAACTGGGACTTAAAATTGTCGGCACGAACGATTGCCACTACGTCAAGGCCCAGCACGCGATGTCGCACAACATCATGTTGTGCATTCCAGATGCCACAAGCACCTACGTCCCTGACTACAAGACCCTGCGGTACGGAACGGACCAGCTCTATTTCAAATCCTCGGCAGAGATGGCTCGTGCCTTCCGCGAGCATCCGGAAGCGATGACCTCAACCCTGGAGATTGCAGAGAAGTGCAACCTCACGCTTGATTTGAAGACCAACCACATGCCGCAATTCCCGATCCCGCCGGAAGCAGATGCCGCGTCGCTGGAGGATTATCTCGACAAACTCTCGCGGGAGGGATTAAAGCGCCGCTATGACAGCGTGACGCCTGAGATCATCTCACGCCTGGAACACGAACTTGGCGTGATCAAGCGGATGGGATACGCCGGATACTTTCTCATTGTGCAGGACTTCATCAACGCTGCGCGGGAGCGGGGGATCAGGGTTGGACCGGGTCGGGGGAGTGCCGCCGGAAGCATCGTCTCCTACGCTCTGGGCATCACTGATGTCGACCCTCTTCATTTCGACCTTCTCTTCGAGCGTTTTCTCAACCCTGATCGCGTCAGCATGCCCGATATCGATGTCGATTTCGCGGATGACAAGCGCGATCAGGTGATCAGCTATGTGAAGCAAAAGTATGGCGAAAACTCAGTCTCCCAGATCATCACCTTCGGAACGCTTTCCACACGCGCAGTTCTCAAAGACGTCGGAAGAGTGCTCGGAGTACCCCTCAGCACCATTGAGCCGTTGACGAAGCAAATCCCCGTTGTGCTCGGAAAAGTGACCCCGCTGGCGGAAGCACTTGAATCTGTCCCCGAACTCCGGGCGGTCAAGGAAACCGGCGACGAGAAGATCAAGCTCATGATCGAGACCGGCCTTGTGCTCGAAGGGATGAACAGGAATGTGTCGACGCATGCCGCAGGAATCGTCATTGCGCCGGGAGAGATCAGCGACTATGTGCCGATGTACAAAACCCCGCAGACGGATCTGATGACCCAGTACAACATGAAGGACCTTGAGGAGGCGGGACTTCTCAAGATGGACTTCCTGGGTTTACGGACGCTGACGGTCATCGACAATGCGCTCCGGCAGATCAAAGAGAATCACGGCGTCACCATCGACCTCGATCGCATTCCGGTTGATGACCAGAAAACTCTGGATTTGTTCTGCAACGGTCATACGGTAGCTGTGTTCCAGTTCGAAAGTTCCGGCATGACGGATTATCTACGGAAGTTGAAACCGACATCCATCCATGATCTGGTCGCCATGAACGCTCTCTATCGGCCGGGTCCGATGGAAAACATCCCTGATTTCATCGACCGCAAACACGGCCGGAAAAAGATCGAGTATATCCACGCGCGTCTTGAACCGGTTCTGAAAGAGACATACGGCGTTATCGTCTATCAGGAACAAGTGATGAAGATCGCCAGCGAAATAGGCGGACTCAGCCTGGCTCAGGCAGACCTGCTGCGCCGTGCGATGGGAAAGAAAGACAAAGTGCTGATGGCGAAGCAGAAGAAGGAGTTTGTGGAGGGCGCCATCAGGAACGGCGTCGACCGCAAAATCGCCGGCGACATATTTGATTTGATTGAAAAGTTCGCCTCGTACGGATTCAACAAATCGCATAGCGTTGCGTATTCTGTTCTCGCCTATCAAACGGCTTATCTAAAGGCGCATTACCCTGCGGAGTACATGGCGGCGACGCTGACAAGCGAAATTTCCGACACCGTCAAAATCGTCGGACTGATAGAAGATTGCCGAAAACTCGGCATCGGTGTTCTGCCGCCCGATGTCAACGAGAGCGATGTCACGTTTGTGGTCAAACCGAAGGGCATCCGCTTCGGTCTGAGTGCCATCAAAAATGTGGGTATCGGTGCCATGGAAGCGATGGTCCGCGCGCGGGCAGCGGCAACCCCGTTCAGTGATATTTTCGATTTCTGCGGACGTGTCGATCTTCACCTTGTGAATAAGAAAACGCTCGAGAGTCTGATACAGGCGGGCGCGCTCGACTCTCTGCACGAAAACAGGGCACAGCTCTACGAAGGCGTGGAAAAAGCATTGATGCATGGGCAAAACGTTCAGGAACACTCCGGCAAGGGACAGTCGAATCTCTTCGATTCGAGCACCGCAAAAGTAGACATGCGGCCGGCGTTACCCGGTGCAGTGCCGTGGAAAGAAACAGAGATCCTGGCGCGTGAGAAGGCCGTTCTGGGATTCTACCTTTCCGGCCACCCGCTTGACAGGTTCCGGGAAGAGATCGAGGCGTTCGCGAATGTGAAGCTCGGAGCGGCATCCGCCGTGAAGCCAAACTCGACCGTCAGGGCGTGCGGAATCGTCGCAGGATTGAGACGGAAGATCGACAAGAAGGGGAACACCATGGCTTTTGTCACGCTCGAAGATTTTACGGGCAAGGCAGACTGCATCGTGTTCTCGGACGCTTATCAAAAGTACACAAAAGCTCTTGTGCCGGATTCCATGGTTATGGTCGTTGGCAAGGGCGAGCCGGCGGGAGATCTCCTGAAGATTCTGGTCAATGAAGTAATCCCCATGGAGAGTGTGCGGGAACGGTACACAAAGAGCGTCACGTTGAATCTCAATCTCGATGTCGTGAGCGAGGACACTGTTCAACAATTACGGGGAATCATGGAGCGTAACCGTGGAAAATGTCCGTGCTATATCAATGTAAGTGGTGGCGGATTTGCGAAGAAATTTGTATATTTGGTACGAAATGTGACCGTCGATCCCAATCCTCAGTTTATTGGGCTGGTCAAACAGCTTCTCGGGCCGTCGTCGATCCGTCTGCAAGGCTAGAGTGTGAAAGGAACCAACAGAGATGAAGCCTATTGAAGTAACAGATGCAAATTTCAAACAAGAGGTGCTGGACTCGAGTGTTCCGGTGCTCTTGGATTTCTGGGCTGAATGGTGCGGGCCTTGCA
>DOWV01000161.1:6236-9432 GCA_003519375.1 Bacteroidota bacterium | reverse complement strand
AACGTGACGCAATCCATACATGGATGTACTCAAAACTGTCGCTCTGGATATCGCTCACCAATCGTATGAAGATGGAGGTGCTTGAGCACACGCGAGTACCGGAGCACATGGTCAAAGTGGTGCCTCTCGGGAGAGATACGGCCTTGTTCGATCCGCGAAGGTACGATCAGTCCCTGGTGCGCAGCCGCCTTGGACTCCCGCTCGATCGGACCATTGTCGCGATGCTGGGCCGGTTGGATCCCCAAAAGGGGCAGGAGGAGTTCCTTCGTTCAATTTCTCACGTTTCAAATCGCCATCCCGGGGTTCTCTATCTCATCGCAGGTGACGAAACGCGCGGCGAACAGGGGTATCGGCAATATCTCGGTCAGCTCGTTGAACAGCTTGGGTTGGGAGAATCCGTCCGGTTCCTTCCATTCACGGACGATGTCCCCGAATTCATGGCTGCAATCGATCTTTTCGTCCTCCCATCCTACAGCGAGACCTACGGACTTGTATTAATTGAAGCAATGGCCATGGAAAAACCGGTGGTCGCGACGAGCGCCGGTGGGGTGCCGGAAATCGTCGAAAACGGAAGAGATGGTCTCCTCATACCCCCTCGGGATGAGAAATCACTTGCCGATGCGATCAACCTGCTGCTGGATGATCCGTCGCTGAGGACTTCCCTCTCAAGACGCGCCCGCCAGGAGGTCCTTCACCGGTTTGATTCAAATCGCTGCGTCGATCAACTTGTGTACTCGCTCGATGCACTCTAGAATGAGGAATTTTCGATCGTCAGCATGTTCCCTGCCTTCGGGGTTTCCCATTAGTTGTGAAAACCGGCATCTTGTGTTGACGGCGTTCCTATCTCTGGCACGCCACGGCAGACCTTCTCCGGAGAATCCGACAAGTCCCATCATCGATAGCACGCGACCGGCTCATTTCCATCCTCGATAGAATAGCCTGCGACGAAACAGAATCGTTCCAATCGTATCTTGTTCCTTTCTGTCTCTCTTTTTGTTACCTTCAGTGTGAATTTATGGGCCTGTGTGAGGGGGGCTGATATTACTTCGGATACAAGGAACTGAGCTATGGCAATCGTGCTTCAAGGATCCGGGCTAACGATAGAAAAAATCGTGCAAATTGCGCGTCACGGGGAAAAGGTCGAGATCCATCCCGATGCACTCGAGAGAATTCGGGCATGTCGCGCGATGCTGGAGGAAAAACTCCAGGCCCGGGAGATCATGTACGGGACAAACACCGGCATCGGAGAGTTTTCCGAAATCGTTCTGACGGATGCGCAGGTCAAGCAATTCCAGCGGTACCTGATCTACAACCATGCAGCCGGCATTGGCGATCCAGCGCCCATCGAATATGTGCGCGGAGCTATGGCGGGGAGAATTAATGTGCACGCCCGGGGAAAATCGGGATGCCGGCCCGAAATCACACTGACGCTGGCGGAGATGCTCAATAAAGGTGTCACGCCTGTCGTCTGTCAAAAAGGATCGGTGGGAGCGTGCGGCGATCTCGCGCCGATGTCTCAGATCGCACTTCTTCTTATGGGAGAGGGCGAAGCTTACTACAAGGGTGAGCGTCTTCCGGGCGCGGTCGCACTGGAACACGCCGGCATTACCGCCCCGGGACTTCTTGCCCGCGATGGTCTGGCGACGATCAACGGCTCGAACCTCCTTACGGCGATGAGCGCGATCCATATCTTCGATATGGATCGCTGGCTCAAGCAAGCGGAAATCGCATGCGCCATGTCGCTGGAAGCCCTGTATGCGAACATGAAACCATACGACGTGCGGCTTCACGAACTTCGTGGATTCCCGGGCGCAGTCCGGAGCGCAAATGCCATCATGGCATGCATCAAAGGAAGCGACCTCCTTTCAGGCAAAATCAAGACGAAGGTCCAGGACGCTTACTCCATGCGCTCATCGCCGCAGGTGATCGGGGCGGCGCACGACGCCCTGGCGCATGCCAGAGTGCAGGTGGAGATCGAGCTGAACGCTGTGGCGGACAACCCGATCTTCCTGCCGGAGTACAAGCTCACACTGACGGGGGCCAACTTCCAGGGAAGCCCCATCTCGCTGCCGATGGACATGGTCGGCGCCGCGATAACGATGGTGAGCGTGCTGTCCGAGCGCCGGTTGAACCGGCTGCTCAATCCGGCTCTCAGCGTCGGACTTCCTGCGTTTCTCACGAAGGGAGCGGGGATGTTCTCCGGCTTCATGCTGAGCCAGTATACCGCCGATACGCTGATTGTGGAGCAAAGAATGCTCTCAGCGCCGGCGTCGGTCGCGTCCATTCCCGCGGCTGCGGACCAGGAGGACTTTGTTTCGATGGGTATGAACACCGCAATCAAAAACGGGCAGATTCTTGACAACGCAAATGGAGTGTTGGGTATAGAATTCCTGGCCGCGTCTCAGGCCCTGGATTTCCGGGAGTTTTCGCCGGGAGTCGGGGTCCGGAAAGCGAGAGAGGTCGTCCGGAAGCATGTTGCACACCTCGATGAAGATCGTCCGCTCTATCCCGACCACACCCTGATGAAGAGTGTCGTGAAATCGTGTGAAATTCTGGAAGAAGTAGAGAAAGCAGTCGGCAGTCTCGGCTGATCGTCTTGAGTTGTTCTGCGCCGGGTCTCTGCGGCGCTCCGTCAAGTCACAGGCGTCTCGTTTGCCGCGTATCACCTCGAACCTCTGAGGAGGTGTATGACCTCCCGTGAAAGAGTCCTCACCGCGTTGAATCACCGCGAGCCCGATCGTGTTCCGATCGATTGTTCGGGACACCGGTCTTCCGGCATCGCTGCGATGCTTTATCCCAAATTGCGACAATACCTCGGCCTTCCGGCGCGCCCTATCCGGGTCTACGACCCCATTCAGCAGCTTGCGATTCTCGATGACGACATCATGGATCGGTTCGGCATCGATACCATCGAGCTGGGCCGCGGCTTTGCACTTCGCGATGAAGATTGGGCCGACTGGATCCTGCCGGATGGAACACCATGCGAAATGCCAGCATGGGCACTCCCCGAACGTGAAAATCGCCGATGGGTGTTGAAGTCGAAGTCCGGCCGCGTGATAGCACAGATGCCGGACGGTGCGATCTACTTCGAGCAGACGTACTACCCGTTTTTTGAGAAGGACGATCTGGACGATATCGCTGGGGCACAAGGCGAGGCAATGTGGGCCGCGATCGCTTCGCCGCCCGGTCCGCTCGT
>DOWV01000161.1:632-6056 GCA_003519375.1 Bacteroidota bacterium | reverse complement strand
CAAACGGACCGTGCCATCCTGGGATTGTTCGGCGGCAATCTTCTGGAGATGGGTCAATTTCTCTACCGGAATGACGGCTTTCTTCTTCTCCTTGCCGAAGATCCCGATCGTGCTCATGCTTTTCTGGACAAGGTTGTCGAGAGGCACCTGAAGAATCTCGAGCACTTCCTGACCCTTGTCGGAAGTTCGATCGATGTCATTGTGTTCGGTGATGACCTGGGAATGCAAAGCGGTCCTCAGATTTCTCCCGCGATGTATCGTGAGTTCTTCAAACCGCGGCACGCGATGATGTGGGGCAGGGTCAAGCAACTATCGAATGCCAAGGTCATGCTCCATTGCTGCGGCGGAGTGCGGGAACTCCTCCCGGACCTCATCGATGCCGGCCTTGATGCAATCAATCCTGTCCAGGTCAGTTGCAGCGGTATGGACGTGGTGTCGCTCAAGCGGGATTTCGGCCGGGACATGGTCTTCTGGGGCGGCGGATGCGATACGCAGCGGATTCTCCCACAAGGATTGCCTGAGGATGTGGATGCCCACGTCCGGCATCAGGTGGGGATTCTGAAACGGGGCGGCGGATTTGTTTTTCAACAGGTTCACAATGTGCTGGCCGACGTTCCTCCCGAAAATGTCGTGGCGATGTTCGACGCGGTGCATCCGGGGTAGTCGCGTCGTAGTTGTCAGCGGATGCATCGGGGAGGTCACGCGAACAATGTTGGAGAAATGGAGGAGATGAGTATGGAAGTGAAGCGGGCGGTTCTGGTGCTGGTGGATATCAGCGGGTACACGAAGTTTCTGAAGCTTCGGCGTGTCAGCTTGATTCACGCCGAGCAGATCATCACAGGTTTATTGGAAGCGGTGCTTGACAAAGCCGAGCATCCGCTCACGCTCAACAAGTTTGAGGGAGACGCTGCATTTTTGTATTCAGTGGCGGATGGCAGGGAGGAAGAGGTGGCTCAAGATGCTTCAAGGCAGGTCTCTGCGTTCTTCGATGCCTTCACCCTCCAGAAGCAGGAATTCGGTTTTCAGGCAAGGGCTTGCATTTGCGATGCATGCAAGAACGTCGGCGAGTTGCGGCTCAAGGCGTTTCTCCATCTGGGAGATGTCGCGTTCAAGAAAATCCGGCAGTTTGAAGAACTTGCAGGTGAAGATGTCATCGTGATCCATCGACTCCTGAAGAACTCCATCCCAAGCCGGGAGTACGTGGCAATGACGGAGGCTTTTCACTCCCTTGGCGGAGATGTCGCCGGATTCAGAAAGGAGGAACACCGGGAACGCTACGACGATGTAGGGTCTCTGGAGCTGAAGGTGTTCTATCCGACTTCGGAGCCCGCTCCGATACCGACGATTACGGTTACTCAGGGAATCGGCATGTTTCTTCAGCGTAATCTGCCGCTTATGCCTCGCATTCTCGGATTTCAGAGTCTGAAAAAAACCACACAAAACTCACGTTGAAAACACGTCCTGTCAAGGGAAAGACACTTCGATGGCCAAGAATATTCCCGTCATTACCGTCTGCGAAAGAACGCTTGCACAAGCTTATGAGAAGGCCCTGATCCAGCTCTACGAACATGGCGTGCATTTCAGGACGCAATACGACAAGCCCGGCGATCCGTTGAGCATCGATTCAACAATGGACATCACCATTCTGGAGCCTCTGAGCGATCCCATGATCCACAAGGCATTCCCGGGAGGGATCGATGACCTCAAGGAATACACGATGGAGCTGATGGGAGCGAAGGACCACTGGGTAAAAAACATGAACGATCCGAATGATACGCGTTGGGAATACACCTATCACGGCAGACTTGCCGCCTACGGTGCGTGGAGGGAGCTTGTGGGAAGAAAACCTCAGACGGCGGGATTGTTCAATATCAATCAAATCGATGTTGTCATCGACAAGCTCTGCAAGCAACCCTTCACGCGGCAGGCCCAGATGATTACCTGGATGCCGAACCTGGATATCAGCTGCTACGATCCACCGTGCCTGCAATCGCTTTGGTACCGGATCCTGGAAGATGAGGACGGAGTGTGGTGGCTCAATTGTAACGTCCGGTTCAGAAGCAACGATGCCTGGGGCGCGAATTTCATGAATATGTTCGGCTTCATACAGTTCAACAAGGAAATCATCGCCGCGGGTGTTGCGGCCAAATCAGGGCGCACGGTGGATCTGGGGCGGTTGAACTGGCATGCCGATTCCTACCACATTTATGGCAAGGACATCGACAGCGCACAGAAGATGTTGTTCGATCGGATCGACACTGTCAGTTTTGAAGAACGCGTCTACAATTTTCATGATGAGTTCATTCAGGAGATGTACAACGGCGCCGAGCCGGGGATCCGGGAGAAGATTAAGAGTTATGATGAGAGCCACGAGAGCGCGTGAGCGCTCCCACGCGGAGCGTGGGAGCGAGCAAAGGTCACCTTCATCCCGTTCCAGCGCAGGTGAAGGTAACCTTCGACCGAGCTCTTACAACACCGGCATCTTCCCCAGCACATCCTCGATCTTCATCGTCTTCATTTTCCCCAGCTTCAATCCCTCCAGCCCTTTTTGGATCGTCTTCTGATCGCCGACAACGACGACGGCGATATTCTCCGGATCGACGTACTTCTTTGCCACACGCTGGACATCTTCTTTCGTGACGGCGAGAACGTTCTTGATGTAACTATTGAAGTATTCATCCGGGAGGCCATAATACAACATTTCACCCAGCTGGCCCGCGATTTGTGAGGCAGTCTCGAAATCTCCGGGATATCCCAACGCAAGATAGTTCTTCGCACGATTGAGCTCCTGATCTGAGACCTTCTCCGAGATCCGGTGAAGCTCGCTGAAAAACTCTGTCATTGCTTTGTCTGTCACCGCCGTCTGCACAGAGGACGACGCGGTGAAAGATCCGGGGGCGAGACGCATATCGAATGAAGAGCCTGCTCCGTACGTGTACCCATGAACCTCGCGCAGGTTGTTGTTCAGACGCGAGG
The DNA here is from genome assembly GCA_003519375.1 of Bacteroidota bacterium. Lineage (GTDB taxonomy): Bacteria > Bacteroidota > Ignavibacteria > UBA10030 > UBA10030 > UBA9647. Next base: position 3,080 of record DOWV01000161.1, on the reverse strand, counting down.
AGAACGATCCGCCGAGGATCGTGTTCATCACGGCGATGGGGAAGTAATCCTTCGTTAGACGGTCGGCGCCGACGCGGGAGATACGAATCACGGACTGCGGCGCGTTCGGTTTGTCAATGAGGTAGACCGTCCGGCCCTTCACCTGGTCCGCCGCCGGAATTTTCAGCGTCGCAGGCTCACCTTTACGCCACGACCCGAATGTTTTCTCGAGTTTTGCCACCACGTCGGCCGTTTTCACGTCCCCGACCACAACGAAGACTGCATTCGCGGCGTGATAGTACTGGTTGTAGAATCCCTTCACATCCTCAATTGTCAGCCCCCTGATCGTCTTCTCATTGCCCATCGTGCCGCGCCCATAGGCGTGCTTCTCGCCAAATACGAGCTTCGAAGCCGCTACCGCCGCAACCGTGGTTGGCTGATCGTGCATCTGGACAAGCGAAGTAAGGCGCTCCTTCCGCAGCCGCTCCAGCTCGTTGGCCGGAAACGTGGGTTTCAGAACGATGTCGGAGAAAAGGGCGAACGCCTCGTCGAACTTCGAAAGGGGCGTGTGGAGGAAGGCCCAGAGCGACTGGTTGTCGGCCGTTGTGCCGATGGACGCGCCCAGATAGTCAATGGCATCGGCGAGTTCCAGCGACGACTTGTCGCCGGCTCCTTCCTTAAGCATAGCGGCTGTCAGACTTGCAAGGCCGATCTTATCCTGCGGCTCCAGCGCGGCGCCGGCCCGGAGCATGAGATTCATCTGAACGAGAGGTACGCCGTGCTTTTCCATGACGACAACACGGATGCCGTTCGAGAGTGTTGCTTTTTGAATCTGCGGCAGCGTGAGCGAGGGCGGCGTTCCCAGCTCCGGCGGCTTTGTTCGATCGACTTTCTGTGCCTGAGCGGGCGGAAGCGACAAGCATGCCAGGGCGAAGAGGAATGTGCTGAAGCGGCGGAGGTTCTTCAGGTTCGTTTTCATGTTATTTACCCTCCACGCTGATAAACGTTCCGGGAGCTGCGAGTTCTTTCTTTCCGTTCGGGACGATGCTCAGGACCACCCGGCCGTCTTCACGAAGGTATGCCCGCACAAACGCAGTAACGTCCCCTGGATCGATATTCCGGTACCGCGCGAGGTCTTCGTTGAAGTAATCAGGATTCCCCGTAGCTGCGTAGTAGGAGTTGAGCTGGTCAGCCTTTCCGCCAAAACTCCCGATTCGCTCAAGGCGGTTGATGAAGCTGGCCTCGTATTGATTGACAGCCCGCTGGACCTCGCGTTGAGACGGAGGCTCTTTCTTGAGTTTATCGATTTCTTCCTGAATCACCTTTTCGATCTCGGAAAGAGTATGCCCCCCGCGCGCGGTCGCCATGATCTGGAAAGCAGAAATCTGTTTTTGAGACTCCTGGTACGCGGAGACATCCTGCGCAATCTGCATCTCGTAGACCAGGCGCTTGTAGAGCCTGGAGTTTTTTCCTGCCGTCAGGATATTCGAAACGATGTCGAGCTCCGCGTCGCCGGGTTTGAACACCGCCGGTGTCAGCCAGGCCATATAGAGGCGCGGCAGCTGCACGCGGTCTTCGAATGCCAGACGTTTTTCCTCGGAGAGGTAGGCGGGCGGCGCATCGATGAGGGGCACCGGTTTGCCGCGGGGAACATCCGCGAACCATTTTTCAATGAGCGCCCTGGTCTTTTCAATGTCAATGTCTCCGGCGATCGAGAGGCTTGCATTGTTCGGAGCGTAGTACGTCCGAAAGAATTGCACCACATCTTCAAAGGAAGCGGCACTCAGATCGGCCATGCTGCCGATGGTCGGCCAGTGGTAGGGATGTGATGCGGGGTAGAGGTTTTCATCGATGACCAGTGACGCCATGCCGTACGGTCTGTTTTCGTAGGATTGACGGCGTTCGTTCTTGACGACGTCGCGCTGCGCATCGACGGCTTTGGGAGACATGGCGTCGACAAGGTATCCCATCCGATCGGAGTCGAGGAAGAGCGCCAGTTCCATGGCATTGCTCGGGAGATCTTCGAAGTAATTCGTGCGATCGGAATTCGTCGAGCCATTATTGTCGGCGCCTGCCGCTTCGAGCCATTCGTCGAATTTACCCGTGGGGACATTCTTCGATCCCATGAACATCAGATGCTCGAAGAGATGCGCGAATCCGGTTCTCCCGGGTTTCTCATTTCCAGAACCGACGAGAAACCACGTATTCACGCTGACGCGCGGCGTGGTCCGGTCGGCATGGAGGATGACATTAAGTCCGTTCGGAAGCGTGAACTGCGTGTACGGCACGTTGATCCGAAGGTCCTGCGCGCTTGCCAGTGACAAGCACAAGAGTGGGATCAGAAACAGTCTCTTCATACGGCGATCCTTGAGAATGAGGGGATTGGTTTAAGGGCTTTCAAACTTCTTTGAGATTATGCAAATGTCGGCTGAAAGACAAGCGCATTGGGATGGATGGGAACTCGGGTTC
>DOWV01000161.1:0-256 GCA_003519375.1 Bacteroidota bacterium | reverse complement strand
CACTCTGGAATCAGAGTTGATGAGTGCAGACTTCATGTGTCTCCCCTTATGATGTCGGCCTTCCGAAATCTGTACGCTCCAGTTTCTCAAAGCCCGCGGTGGAGGCTGCAGTCCCGGCACTGACCGAAGGAACTCTCATGATCGGCACGACAATCTCACACTATCACGTGATCGAGAAGCTTGGTGGCGGGGGGATGGGAGTCGTCTATAAGGCGGAAGACATCAAGCTCAAACGCCTCGTCGCGCTCAAGTTCCT
>DOWV01000289.1:4182-5552 GCA_003519375.1 Bacteroidota bacterium | reverse complement strand
CCGAATTTCTCGTTGTAGAGGTCGACCAGGCTGTCAAACTGCTTGTAGAAGTTATCGACGTATGTACCATTGTGGCAGTTGAGGCACATGTCCTTCATCGTCTTGCGTCTCTCCTCCCACGGCATGATTTTCTTCACCTTCCGGCTCACGTTCTTTGAGACAATCTTCTCGTCCTCAACCACTTTGTCGGCCATCTGAACGACGTCGCCGATCTTCGGCAGCGGCCGATCTGCCGGATAGTCTTCCTTTGCACCATCTTCGAAAATCACGAGGTTCTGCTTCTTGCTGATCGCGGGACGCAGCGTCCAGCTGATTCGCTCGCCAACATCGTGCGTGTTCCCGGCAACCACCCCGGATGGAGTGCTGTAGCTGCTGATGTGGCACGTTGCGCAAGTCGGCGCAGCCGAGTAGTCTTTGCCCAGCACCCATTCGCCATCCTTGTCGAGAGCCATGCGGTCACGATTCGCATAGAAAGCGATGCCATGTTTCGACTCGTTGTAGATCTCGATCTGCGGATGATCCGGACCCATATGACATTTGCTGCAATTCTCAGGTGATCGCGCGATCTTCGCCTCGAAAGAGTGGCGTGAGTGGCACGCATGACACGATCCTTCGGATCCATCGGGATTCATTCTTCCCATGCCGCTGTTGGGCCACGTGGTGGGATCGATGACCGGCTTCTTCTCTTCTCCTGTCATGAGAATCGTTCCATCCTTGTCCCGCAGGAATTTTACGATCGTGCCATGGCATTGCCAGCAGCCATTCACGGCGTCCGCATTATTCCCCGGCATGCCGGCGACTTTTTCGGCCAGAACGTTATCGAGGCTCGCGAGGATCTGGCCTGCTTTGGCATGGTGACTGCGCGAGAACTGCTCGTATTCCTGCTCGTGGCAGCTGGCGCAGTCTTTCGGTGTCACCAGGGCTGCAACCCGGGAGCCATAGTGCATCCAACCATCGAGATCGGTCTTTTCGGCAGCGTGGCAGTCGATACATGCGATTCCGCCCTGTGCGTGCCGCGATCGCTCCCACTCCATCACCAGCGCCGGCGAGAGCTTGCGATGGCAATCGACACATTGATCTCCGCCTCCGACTGATGGAGCATTCTGGGGAACCGAAGGGGCCGGTGCAATAAGGAGCAGCAGTGTGGAAATCAGGCAAAAACGGATGAAGCGCAATAGGTGCCGGTTCATGACAACCTCCACAGGAAATGAAGGGATAACTTCAAGACACGGTGCTTAGAACGATACTTAACTTGAAAACCAGTGTTTTGTCCGATTGCAGAAAGAGCAGACCGAGAGCATCACCGGGACCTCGACGAGCACTCCTACTACAGTCGCGAGCGCCGCTCCGGAGCCCGGCCCGTACAATGC
>DOWV01000289.1:0-3953 GCA_003519375.1 Bacteroidota bacterium | reverse complement strand
CCTGGTGCGGCGATGGCATGGGGCACCCGAAAAAACTTCATCAACCCGTATGTAAGCGATGAGTTGAGATAGACCTGGATAAGAAGAGGAATTGCGATCAGGACGACATGAAAGTACCGCTCCGTGATGTTGTCTGCCTGGAATGCAAAAATCAAAACGAGCGTTGCGAGAAGCGCCAGAATGGTAATGGGATGAAAGAACCCGACGAACGTGCTTTCGTACCACCCATTCCCTTTCCATCGAATCAGAATGAACCGGCTCAGGCTCCCGAGCACAAGTGGAATGACGATGAAAATAGCGACACTGTACAGCAGAACCATGAACGGAACGGTCAATGTGCTCGCGCCGCTCACAAGGAGTGTCACGATCGGTGCAAAGAGTACCAGCATGATGAGATCGTTGACGGAAACCTGGACAAGCGTGTAGGCGGGATCCCCGTCTGTGAGGTACGACCACACAAAGACCATCGCGGTGCAGGGCGCGGCGGCGAGGATAATCACGCCGGCGATATACTGATTGGCCAATTCTTCACCGATATATGGCAGGAAGAGCTGCTTGAAGAAGAGCCAGCCGATCAGGGCCATGGAGAACGGTTTCACAAGCCAGTTCACCACGAGCGTAATGAGAAGCCCCTTGGGCTTCTTTCGAACGCCGAGCACCGAAGTGAAATCCACCTTGAGCATCATCGGATAGATCATAAGCCAGATGAGCACGGCAATCGGGATATTGATCTGGCTCCCTTCACCGAACTCCATGGAGCGGAGCAACGTCGTGGCACCGGGCAGCAGTTTTCCGATGAGAATGCCGACGACCATGCACGCCGCAACCCAGAGGGAGAGGTAGCGCTCGAAGAAATTCAGGCGTTTGACTGCAGGTGCTGAAATGGATTGATCACTCATGAAAGTTCCTTTTCTGCAAACCCATGAAACGCACGCTCGATCTCATCACGGATACGTCGAAACTCATCGAGGACGAATCCGTCGCTCCCGACAACTTTTGCCGGATCCTCAAAGCCCAGGTGCAGCCGGTGTGAGACCGATCCTGAGAAAGCAGGACACGATTCGTTCGCTCCGTCACACACGGTGATGACGTAATCGAACTGTTGTGACAAGAACCGGTCGACGCTTCTCGGTTGGTTACGCGAGATGTCGATCCCCTTTTCGCTCATCACGAAGATTGCCTTCGGGTGCACAGATGCCGCAGGTTCTGTCCCGGCCGAAAACACCCGGGCATTGGGCGCGAATCGCTTTAGAAATCCTTCCGCCATCTGGCTGCGGCAGGAGTTTCCGGTGCAGAGAATCAGAATTCGATGAGCTCCCACAATCCCTCCGATCAACGACGGTCATTACATACAGCAATTGATTCTGCAGGGTTACTGCAACAATGAATAAATGCCCGCGAATACCACGAGTATTCCGGAAGCACGCTTGATCCAGAGAACCACGTTTGACCGATTGGTCCACTCCAGGTAAGATTGCACCCGCGAGGCAATACCGCCGGCTGCTACGATGACACCGCAATGTCCAAGTCCGAATGAGAGCAAAAGCATTCCCGCGGACACCGGATTCGAACTCGAAATCTGGAAGACAACGCCCAACACCGGCGCCAGGAAAGCGAAGGTGCAGGGACCGAGCGCAAATCCAAACATGAGACCGAGCCCGAGAGCCGAAAGGAGTGGGGAGCGAACGCGCAAAGGCCGGACCTGAATCCCCAGATCGGGTATGCGGATCACATCCATCAGATGTAATCCAAAAAGAAGGAAGATCGCTGCAACGACGAAATTCCCGTAGAGTCCGATGTCACCCATCAACCGCCCGAGCGCGGCAGTTATGAGACCTATGACCGCAATCGTCACGAGGATTCCGACTGCAAAAAACAGCGATAGGCGAAGGGCTTGCCGTGGCTCGATTTCTTTACGGGCCGTCAGAAATCCGACGATCAGCGGGATGCTCGAAAGGTGACAAGGGCTCAGCAGGATGCTCATGACCCCCCAGCCGAAGGCGGCAAGCATGGCCAGGGCAAAAGCTCCCTGCATAGCCTCGGTCAGAGCGGTGAAGAGAGAATCCATCTGCTAGCCTTTCCCGGATTGCCTGGGCTTAAGCCCCTTTCCCTGAAGAAATGCGGCAATCTCTTTTTCGGGGAAGAAGCCCTCATGCCTCAAGATCTCCTTTCCGTTTTCGTCAAGGAACACCTGAGTGGGGATGAGCCGGATCCCGTACTTCTGTGCGAAGTGTTTCTGATCTTCTTTCCATACATCATGGAAGACGACTTCAATTTGTTCTCCGAACTTCTCTTCGATCGCTTTCATCACCGGCTGCATCTGCCTGCAAGGGATGCACTTCACCGATCCAAGCTCTACAAACGTGACCAGCGGTTTTTTCTTCGACGAGCCAGCGCTCTCCTGACCGAATACCGCCTGGTGCATGAGAAGTGCGAACGCCGCCGCGAGTACTATTCGTTGTGTCATTGTGATTTTCCTTGCCGGTGTCGGGCTTGCCCCGAAGTCGTACATTCGTGGAGTTTGCTCCCGACACGTCTTGGTTATTAAATCGTCAGGACCGCCGCCACAGAACGCGGCGGCTAAAAAAGTCCTGACGACGGGACTAACCCGTCTAATAGATCAAATTGAAAAGGTATCCGACGAGTACGATCCCGATCCCTACAACACCGATGAACGTCATGATAAGGGGCAATTTGAGAACTTTTCTCAGGATGATCGTTTCGGGAAGCGAAAGGCCGATAACCGACATCATGAACGCAAGTGCCGTTCCAAGCGATGCCCCTTTCGCCAGGAGCGCCTGCATCACCGGAATGATGCCTGCCGCATTGGAATAGAGCGGAATCCCGATGAGCACCGCCACCGGCACGGACCACCATGCAGATTTTCCCATGATACTCGCCATGAAATTCTCCGGAACGTATCCATGGATGCCCGCCCCCACACCTATTCCCACCAGAAGATAGGGCCATACTTTGCCAACAATCTCACGAACAGCCTCAAAGCCGGATTGTATCCTGTCACGGAACGACACTGCAGGATCGTCGGAGGGGACTGAGCTCGCTCTGACCTGATACACCCAATCCTCTACGTGGCGCTCCATTCCCAACTTCCCGATCACAAATCCGGCAACGATCGAGATAATAAGTCCGGCACTGACATAGATGAGCGCTGTCTGCCATCCAAATAGCCCGAAGAGAAGAACTACCGCAACTTCATTGATCATCGGCGCTGCGATGAGGAAGGAAAACGTGACACCGAGCGGAATTCCCGCCTCCACAAATCCAATGAAGAGAGGCACTGCAGAGCAGGAACAAAACGGCGTTACGATTCCGAGCGCGCTTGCAAGGACGTTGCCGGCAAGAAGGGATCTTCCTTCCAGCAACGCTCTCGTCCGCTCGGGGGAGAAATATGACCGTATGATCCCGACGACGAAGACCACGAGCGTCAAGAGGAGCAGCACCTTCGGCACTTCATAGACGAAGAAGCGAACCGCCTCTGTCAGATGGCGTCCCTCGGCCAAGCCTGCCAGGCCGACGACGGCGTCGGCAAATGCCTGCAGCGACAAGTAGAGACCTACCCACACCAGGAGAAGTGCCGCGATCGATCCAACCGGATTTTTCCTGACGAGATTCATTGTCGTGCAGCGTGCACTGAGAGAAGTTCCTTGATCTTCTCGACGGGCGGCACCGAACCAGACATCACCACCTTGCCGTCCAGCACCAGTCCCGGTGTCCTCAGGATGCCGTATTTCGCGATCTCCTCGTACGATTCAACCTTGTCTATCGACGCTTCGAGGTGAAGACCCTCGAGAGCCTCCTGAGTACGACGGTAGAGCGTCTTGCAGTTTGCACAACCCGGGCCCAGAACTATGATATTCATGAGCATCTCCTTTTCGTCGGTTCTAGTTCTTCGACAGTTTGCGCCGGAGGCGCATCAGCCTCCGGCTGAGAAC
>DOWV01000250.1 GCA_003519375.1 Bacteroidota bacterium | reverse complement strand
CCTTGGAATTTCGGAAGAGGACGTGGTCAACGCCATCGTGAAGGCGACCGGCGTCGCGCGGATGAAGATCGCGACGGAGATGGACGCCGCACCATCGAATATATTGACAGAAGATGAAATCCTCCGTTACCGTGCACTTCCCGTCTTCCTGATTGGCCTCGAACTGACGATCGCGTTCATCGACCCGCCGTCTCAGACCCAGCGCGCAGAACTTCAGAAGATCGTCCGTTCCCGCGTTCTGCCTGTTGTTACCTCCATCTCTGATTTCGAGGCCGCGCTTCAGAAATACGGCGGGGCGCTCGATAAACTCGGACGTATCGGCTCAGCGATCGACCTTTCCAGGTATGATGTTCGGAATCGGGATGGCGAGGGAACTGTCCGCGAGATCGACTCTGACAGCGAAACGACGATGTCGAAGATTGTGGATGAGTTGCTGCTTCGTGCCGCGAAATCCGGCACCAGCGACATTCACATCGAGCCAGGCGAACGTGAGATGATGGTACGATTCCGTGTGGACGGAGTCCTGCAGCGCATCGTCTCCCTGCCCATGAATGCACACCAGGGAATCATCGCTGTACTAAAGTCGCGCGCATCCATGGACATGTTCGAGCGCGCCATCCCACAGGACGGACGTATTTCCCTTACGTTTGCGGACCGCGTGTTCGACGTCCGCGTCAGCACGCTGCCGCTCCTCCACGGAGAAAAAATGGTTCTCCGTCTGTTGGGCAAAAACGCGATGATGTACAGCCTCGATAACCTTGGCTTTTCTCAGGAGAACGTCACCAAGTTCCGCTCGCTTCTTTCCCATCCCAATGGAATCGTTCTCGTCACTGGACCTACCGGCAGCGGCAAGACGACAACGCTCTATGCCGGCCTCAACGAAATAAAGAACATCAGTCGCAACATCACGACCGTGGAGAACCCGGTTGAGTATAAGCTTGACCTCGTCAATCAGGTGCAGGTGATGGCTGAGCGTGGACTGACGTTTGCGACAGCGCTTCGCTCTATTCTCCGCCAGGATCCCAACGTAGTGCTCATCGGAGAGATCCGCGATGCGGAAACGGGCACGATTGCCACTGAAGCCGCGTTGACCGGACACCTTGTTCTGAGTACGCTTCATACAAACGATGCCATCGGGGCAATCCCGAGAATGATCAACCTTGGTATCGAGCCGTTCTACGTGGCTTCCGCTGTTGTCGGCGTTTTGGCCCAACGCCTGGTGCGCCGTCTGTGCACCCGCTGTAATGAGGAGTACGAACCTGACTCGGCGTTGCTGGAGTCGGCGGGATTGGCGCACCTGCCGCCCGGCATTACTCTGTTCAAGCCCCGTGGCTGTAATGCATGCAACGGGTTTGGCTACAAGGGGAGAATCTCCATCCATGAAGTCCTCGTTGTTACTGATGAAATGCGCGATCTTATTGCAACGGAGATCTCGACCAGCAAACTGACAACTCTAGCCGATGCCGGAGGATATCGCGATATGTACTTTGATGGAATCCAAAAGGCGCTTGCCGGCATCACATCGATCGAGGAAGTGTTCCGCGTTACGCGCCGGCGATAGTCGGTTCCGGGGACGCTGCAATGAAGTGATGAACGATTTCGATCTTCCCGCCCTCCCTTTTCTCGATCGCTCCGAGATTCGTTGATTGGTACTTGCAGTATGCTCATGCTCCATTCCCTGTGAACTCACAAACGCCGATTCAGTCCGCCCACCATTGGAGCATGGCTATGCCCATTCGTCGATTCCTTCTTGCAGCACTTTTCCCGGTGATGTTCGTCGGGCCGCTTCTCGCGCGGCAGGCTGGCAATCAAATCCGCGTGAACATCTCCGAGGCCGCCGGCTCCAGGAGCGGCACCCCGCCCTTGACGTATCTGAACGGCTATCGGCGGACGCTGTCGGGCCAGCTGATTCAATACCGGTCGTCGCATCCGGATGCCGAGATCGCGTTATTGGCGCGAGCCCGGAAGGATGTCAGGAGCATCGCCTGGGAAACCGTTTCTGTTCCACGAAGATATGCGGGAGAATTCTACCGGTTCCTCTGGCTTGCAGGGCTTGAGCGGGAAGGTTTCCAGAATCAGGGCGAGGTTCACTCCTTTACCATGCTGGTCAACGGGGAGCGCTGGTTCACATTCCAAAACCGAAAAGACAGCACAGCCAGACACTGGTCTGTGAAGGCTCCCAACGGATCGATCCTTTCATTCGATGCTGCAGTGGTTGACAGAGTCGGTGACTTGTTTGGGACGATGTTGCTTGAGATCCCACGCGCGGTGATTCCATCCGGAAAACCGCTGAAGCTTGAAGTGATCGGTGAGGATGCAGAATGCGCCGATTGGTTCATGACGTTTCAGTACACCTTTTCGTCCGAACCGCGCGTGCGGACGGAGCCCGTCCTGCGCCGTGGGCCGCTGGGTGCAACGCAATTGCTGCGCCTGAGCCTCGACAACCTACAGCCGGGAAGGATGATCCAAATCTCGTACGGAAGCAGAGTGGTGACGTCGAAACCGCTTGAGATCGGCTCGAATGTGTTCTTGATCCCTTTGCAGGCGGTGAAGGCCGAGAGGAAGATTGCGCTTTCCCTCACGCTGAATGGCGTGCAGGTTGCCATGAGGACTGTGACTGCCAAACCCGTAAAAAGGCGAGATATTTATTTGCTTTCCTATTCGCATAACGATATTGGCTACACCGACCTTCAGCCCAACATCGAAAGGAAGCAATGGCGCAACTTGGACGAGGCTCTGCAGATCATCGCACAAACAAAAGACTATCCCCCGGAGGCCCGCTTCAAGTGGAACATGGAAGTTCTCTGGGCGCTCGACGGATATCTCCGGGAACGGCCCGAGGAAGACCGCCGGGCCGTCATCGAAGCGATTCGAAGCGGGAGAATCGGATTGAACGGGCTTTACGCCAATGTTCTCACGGGATTGGCGGGCACGGAGGAGATGAACCATTTCACGGAGTTTGCACGCAGCCTGAAATCGAAATATCAGTTCGAAATCACATCAGCTCTCGTTTCCGATGTCCCCGGGTTCACTTGGGGAATTGTACCGGCATTGGCGCACAGCGGCGTGAAATACTTTTCCATTTCACCCAATCCAGGAGATCGAATCGGCTCCACGATCGAAACACTGGGTGATAAACCGTTCTACTGGGTTTCGCAATCGGGACAGGAGCGGATCCTTACCTGGGTCGCTGCCGCCAGCTATGCCAGTTTCCATGAAGGGGATCTTACAAAACTCGGTGATGACAAGATCTTCAAACTTCTGCGCAAGCTTGATGAGTCGAACTATCCGTACGAAATTGTCCAGCTTCCGTACACCATCGGAGGAGACAATGGGCCGCCTGATCCAAGGCTTTCAGACTTCGTAAAGAGGTGGAACGAAACGTACGAAAGCCCCAAGCTACTCATTGCCACGCACGCCGAGATGTTCCACGAGTTCGAGCTCCACTATGGAGCGTCCTTGCCGGTTTATTCGGGCGATTTCACGCCGTACTGGGAAGACGGAGCCGCTTCATCGGCCTATGAGACGATGTTGAACAGGCAGGCGGCCGATCGGCTCATTCAGGCCGGTGCGGTCTGGGCGATGCGCGATCCGCGTTCGTATCCGGCAGCGGATTTTTCAGTGGCGTGGAGAAACGTGGTGCTCTACGACGAGCACACCTGGGGAGCCCACAACAGCGTGTCCGAGCCCGACTTGCCGTTTGTCAGGGGACAGTGGGAGATCAAGCGGCGGTTTGCCACGGACGCCGATAGCTTGTCCAGAGCGCTTCTCGCGAGGGCGCTTGGCAGGCGAGGAACCGGACGCAACGACTCAAGTTTCATTGTGATCAATACGCATTCATGGCCGCGAACCGATCTGGTCATGTTGCCGGCTGAGCAGAGTTCCGCCGGCGACATGGTCGTCGATCAACTCGGGAATGTGGTGCCGTCTCAACGCCTTTCGACTGGCGAATTGGCCGTGTTGATCAAGGATCTTCCAGCGTTCTCATCGAAACAATATCGTATCAGGAAGGGCAAGGCGCTCGATCCGGGTTCCGTGCAGATTGTTGGCAACACGCTTGAGAATAGGACGATTCGCGTTTCCATCAATCCAGGGAGCGGAGCGCTCGAATCGATGATGTTGAGAAAAAATGGAATCAATCTCGTCGATGTGGGGAAGGGAAACGGACTGAACGAGTATGTGTATGTGCCCGGGAAGGATCCTCAGGATTCCCAACATCTCCAGAAGGTGAAGATCCGTCTGGGTGAAAAAGGAGGACTTATCTCCTCACTCGTCGTCGAAGCCGAGGCGCCGGGATGCAACGCCTACTCGTACGAAGTTCGTCTCGTTGAAGATCTGGACCGGGTGGACATCATCAACAGATTCGACAAGAAAGCGATACGGACGAAGGAAGCTGTTCATCTTGCGTTTCCGTTCGACGTGCCGGGAGGAGAACTGCGGTATGACGTTGCGTGGGGAATCGTCCGGCCGGAGTTGGAGCAAATACCAGGTTCATGCAAGAACTTCTTTTCGGTTCAAAGCTGGGTGGATGTCTCGAACGCCGAGCGCGGTGTGATCTGGGCTACTCCCGACGCCCCGCTCATAGAAATCGGCAGCATCAATGCCGAGAAACCCTGGATGTCGGAAATAGGGCCTGCTCAGAATTTCTATTCGTATCTGATGAACAACTACTGGCATACGAATTACAAAGCCGATCAGGAGGGCCCGGCTGCTTTTCGTTTCGCTGTTCGTCCTCACGGCAGGTTCGATCCCGCTTCAGCTGTGAGGTTTGGTGTGGAGCAACGTCAGCCTTTGATCGTATCATTTCCCGATTCGGCTGCGACAGCGCAGACCCTCTCGTTCGACCTGGGATCATCAGAGGTGCTTGCTCTCTCCACGAAACCGTTGGAGTCGAGCTCCGCACTCCACGTCACTCTTTACAATCCGACGTCTAAACCGCAAGCCGTGGAGCTGAAGTGGAGGGGAAAGGCAATGAGGGTCTTCATGAGCGACGTGGATGGCGGCCGTGGGAATCAGGTGCCGGGAAAGATCGGAGTCGGGCGGTATGGATCGGCGTATCTGGTTCTTGAACCGCAATAGCCCGATGAGATGCCACGCACTTTCATGAGGGTTCGCGTTGAAGTGCGTGGCATCTTCACACGAAGGAAATCGGACTTGAACGATCTGGGAGTCATCGATTGTGGCAAGAACGGACGCAGAGTTTATTCAGGGCAAATACTATCACGTTTACAATCGTGGGTGTGACCGTCAGGACATTTTCAAGGAAGAACGAAACTACAAGTTCTTGTTGAATTTGGTGGCCGGTACGTTGGCATCAAATCGTATCGCGATGATCGCGTACTGCCTGATGCCGAATCACTTTCATTTTGTGATACGTCAAGAGACGGAACGCCCTCTGAGCGTTGACATGCAGCAGATTTTCAATCGCTATGTGAAAGCCTTCAACGAATTGTACCACAGAAGAGGGACACTATTTGAGGAACGATTCAAAGCGAAGGTAATTGATAGTGAAGAGTACCTGATCTACCTCTGTCGCTATGTCCACCGGAATCCGCTCGAAGCTCGCTTAGTTAGTGCTTTGGAAGATTGGAGATTCTCTGACTACCTGGAATGGATCGGGAAGCGGAAGAGAGGGTTTGGTTCGGAGATTATCTGGAATACATACGTTCCCTCGCCTGCTGAGTACTCACGTTTTGTCCTTGAGTACGAACCTCCGGATGAGCTGGTAAAAAAGCTGCGGAAGATCTACCTCGACTAGAAAACGCATCTTTGCTCGAACGGGAGTTGATTCTCAGCGAGGTGCCACGCACCCTAGGAGAGTCCCCGTCGAGGTGCGTGGCACCTTCCTAGCTTAGCAGACTCTCCAATTTCTCCAGATTCACCGTGTTCGGATAAAACGTTCCCCACCACCTGGCGCATCGATTGGCATCGAGAGGTACGCCGACCGCCGGAACCCCGTACTTGTGACACAACCTCATCCCCTTCGCAAGCTCAGGAACGCAAGCTATCCCCAGAACTCCAACTGTCTCTCCGTTCTTCCTGATCTTCCGAAAGAGCGACTTCAGATCTGCTTCCATCCGGATGTATGGTTTTACCTTGTGAAGGCGGAGCACTCTGCTCGCAAGGTTGACGTTGCAGGCGTCCGTGCACCCTTTGCACACGTAGTCGATATCCCGTTCGGCCGCGCGGCACTCGGCATCGAGATCACGAAGGCAATGAGGGAGCATCGCAATTTTCAGGTCCGCACTGCGGAACTGTTCGGCATGAAGCCTGTTGCCGAGTTCAATCTCCAGCATGAAAAGGTGGTGCTGCTCCTCTGTGGTCGTCAGAGTTCGGTCAAGCCTGTCGAACGCTCTCAGGTGCTTGAGGTGACCTGACGTTGACGTTGTGTAAGGAGAAAGGGTCGAACGAAGAGTCTCGAGCAGGCGGGTGTCGGGCGTGGATCGATTTGACTTGAGCAGCCGGCGGATGTTTCGCTTGCCTGCTCCAAGCCAACGGACGGTGTCAAGCAGGTCGGAGAGCGAAGTTCCACCCGGCAGCAATGAATCCGCAACCTGTTCGATCAACCGGTAGTACCCGTCGGGACCAGATCCATCCGGCCGCAACGAGTATGTCTTGCCTGCAAATTGTTCGGCGGAAGTCTGCGCGATCGTCTCCATGTCAATCCAGCGCGGTCAGCTTGCTGCTGACGTCCCAAAGTTGTTTGGCGAGAGCAAGATCGTACGAGATGTTGGAGGACCGAATCTCACGCTTATCGAGGAAGTACTTGCCGGTGACACCTGCAACCTGGTCCGATGATGCAAGCCAGATCAGCGTCTCTGCCCCTTTCTCCGGTGATCGGAGGAAAAGGCCGAAATGACGGAAGAAGATCCCTGCGAGGCCGGGAAGTTCGCGACCGAAATTGGTCCGAACGCCGCCCGGATGGAGAGCATTGACTGTAATCTTCGTGCCGGCGAGCCGGCGCGAAAGCTCGTACGTGAAGAGCAAGTTCGCGAGCTTCGACTGAGCGTACGCTTTCATCGCATTGTAGCCGCCGCTGGAACTGAGATCGCCGAGATCGATCTTGCTGAACTTATGAACCTGCGAGCTCACGTTGACGATCCGGGCATCCCCGGCAGCCTGTAACGTGTCGAGGAGCCGGTTCGTGAGCGAGAAGTAACCAAGGTGATTGAGGGCAAATGTATATTCGATTCCCTCGGCGGTCAATACCCGGCTTCCAAATATGCCGCCCGCATTATTGATCAGTACGTCGATTCGGGGATGGGCTGACCGAATATCCTTCGCGAGTGCACCGATGGATTGGCGCGAGGAGAGGTCGCCGATGTAGACCTCGGGTGTCGAATTCGGTAAGACCTCCTTGATTCCTTGCCGGACTTTCTCGCTCTTTTCCTGCGCCCGGCCCACCAGCACCAGCTTAAACCCCTGTCGCGCCAGGGAGATGGCGGCCGCTTTCCCAATGCCGGAAGTGGCTCCGGTGATCAGGCAGACTTTGGGATCTCTCGAAATCATGGTCAAAGTGGTTTGTTGACTAACTCCGTTTTCTTGGCTAATATAGCGCCACAACTCGCTTCTCACAAGAGATTTCGGCTGTATCAGGCGGTCCATCAATCCGCATTTCAGAGCTGACTGTCGGCTCAACTTCGCACTTACTCAGTCACCGTCACGGAACCGGCCCGGATTTTTGTCGCTTCACTGTACATGCGAATTCACCCGAGCCGATTCAGCCGGAGAAAGGAAATCTTCCCATGAGGTTCCTGCTCACGCTTCTCCTCACCGTCGCCTGTATGGCCAGGCCGCAAGATATCGCGCCAAGGGACTTCCTCAACGAGTCAAAGGTCCGGCAAGAGCAACGTATGAAGTGGTGGACCGAGGCCCGGTTCGGGATGTTCATCCATTGGGGCCTTTATTCGATTCCGGCGGGAGAATGGAAGGGGAGCACGGATCACGCCGAGTGGATACGAACAACGGCCCGCATACCCTTGCAGGAGTATGACAAGTTTGTCGATCAATTCAATCCCGTGAAGTTCAACGCTGCTGAAATTGTGAGGATGGCAAAGAGCGGCGGCATGAAGTACATCGTGATTACTTCGAAGCACCACGACGGCTTCTGTTTGTTCGATTCCAAAAACACCGACTTTGACGTGATGTCGACACCGTTCAAGCGCGATATCATGAAGGAACTTGCCGATGCGTGCCACAAGGAAGGCCTCAAGATCTGCTGGTACCATTCGATCATGGATTGGCATCATCCCGATTACCTCCCGCGCCGCGAATGGGAAACGGGTCGTCCGACGACGGGCGCGGATTTTGATCGCTATATCGAACACATGAAAAGCCAGTTGAAGGAGCTCCTCTCCAACTACGGGGAGATCGGCGTCCTTTGGTTCGATGGAGAATGGGAGTCTACATGGAACACGAAGTACGGCACTGATCTCTATAATTATGTGCGAAGCCTTCAGCCGAATATCATCATCAACAATCGTGTCGGCGCGGGGCGCTCCGGCATGGAGGGATTTACCAAGTCAGGCGAATTTGCGGGTGACTTTGGGACACCTGAACAAGAAATACCTGCAACAGGATTGCCGGGAGTTTCATGGGAAACCTGCATGACGATGAATGACCATTGGGGGTTCAACAAGCACGACCAGAACTGGAAGTCCACCGAGGATCTGATTCGCAAACTGGCAGATATCGCATCGAAGGGTGGAAATTTCCTGTTGAATATCGGTCCCACCGCCGAGGGTCTTTTCCCGCAGCAGGCGATCGAGCGGCTGGGCCAAATGGGGGCGTGGATGGCGGTCAACGGAGAATCGATCTACGACACGAAAGCCAGCCCGTTCAAGTCCCTCGACTGGGGTCGCTGCACGCAGAAGCCGATTGAGGGCGGTTTCAGACTCTATTTGCATGTGTTCGACTGGCCGAAGAACGGCAAATTGATCGTTCCGGGGATCCTCAATGAGCCGAAACGAGCATATCTTCTCGCTGACAAAGAGCAGCTCCATCTCCTCGTCCGCCGTCAGGAAGATGCCCTCGTCATCGATCTTCCCTCGGAACCGCAGGATCCGATCAACAGCGTTGTTGTCGTGGACATTCGTGGAAACGTGGACGTCACAAGTCCGCCGGAGATCACTGCAGGTGCCGGCATTTTTATCGATGCGCTCGACGTCCTCGTGAAAACCGATCGGGAGAAAGTTGATTTGAAGTACACGCTTGATGGGAGCAGTCCGACGACCGGCTCCAGCGTCGTCACCGGTCCGATCAAAATCACAACTACGACGACGATCACCGCGCGTTGTTACCGCAACGGAAAAGCAGTCAGCGGCCCCGTGTCGGCGAAGTTCACGAAAGTCGCTCCGATCCCCGGCCGGTCGCTCAGTGCTCCTCTCCCCGGAGTTCGTTTCTCCTACTATGAAGGGGATTGGGATGCGCTGCCGGATTTCACAAAACTGAAACCCGTGAAAGAAGGCACGCTCTCCGCCTTCGACCTTTCGCCGAGGAATGTGCCGGAGTACTTTGGAATCGAGTACCATGGTTTCATCAAGGTGCCGCAAGACGGAGTTTATGGATTCTTCACAGACTCTGATGACGGGAGCAGGCTCTTCGTCGGAGACAAAATGGTCGTGGACAACGATGGCCGACATGGAACAAGAGAGGTGAAAGGGATAATTCCGTTGGCGGCTGGCTTTCATCCTCTCCGAGTTCAGTATTTCCAGAAGGGCGGCAACCGTGATCTGAAAGTGCTCATTCAGCAGCCCGATGATCAGAAAAAGCCGGTTCCCGAGTCGATGCTTTTCTTCCAGAGGTAGTACCGGATCACCATGCGTTCGGTGAATTTCATGACCGCACGAATTCAATTTGGGCAACGGCATGCTCGGCGCTCTCATCTGGCAGCGCGACCGTGTATTGATTCCACCTCCATACTCGCTGCCGGATACTTCATCGGAAAGCGGCAACGCCGGACCCGGTGGCAATGATCTTCGGCGCTGGAGTTAGTCACTCGACTGGGAGTTATTGCGCGAGAGGGCATATCCGTGGATTCGTGCCGTGGCTGTTCTCCGGTAGAATTGAGTAATCAAAGTGATCGAGCGCCAACATCTGATGCCGATGCTCCAACTAACTGATTCATCAATCGACCGCTTCACCAATTTCACTATTCCGCCCCCATGAGTCGCAAACGAGTCTTCGTCACAGGTTGTTTCGATATGCTCCACAGCGGTCACGTCGCTTTTCTCACGGAAGCTTCGACTCACGGCGATGTGTACGTCGGGATCGGATCAGATGAAACGGTATACCGTCTGAAAGGACGCTATCCGATCAACAATCAGGATGAACGGAAGTATATGCTCGAGTCGCTGCGGTGTGTCACGCGTTGCACCATCAACAGCGGATCGGGCATCATGGATTTTGCCGGAAACGAAGATGCCTTGAACGCGGACATCCTCTTTGTTAACGAGGACGGGCACAGTCCCGACAAGGAGGAATACTGTCGCAGGCATGAGCTCCTGTATCTTATCAGCAGGAGAATTCCCCACGCGAACCTGCCCACGCGGTCGACGACGACGCTCCGGACGGAATGCAACATCCCGTTTCGCATCGATCTCGCCGGAGGCTGGCTCGATCAGCCGTTTGTTTCGAAGTTTTTCCCGGGCCCGGTCATAACGATTTCTATAGAACCGACGATCGAATTCAATGACCGGAGCGGAATGGCATCGAGCACCCGGCGCAAAGCCATTGAGCTCTGGAGCACGGATATTCCTTCGGGAGACAGGGAAAAGCTCGCAAGGACGCTCTTCAGCTACGAAAATCCCCCTGGCACGGAAATCATCTCGGGTTCTCAGGATGCACTCGGCATTGTGCTTCCCGGGTTGAACAGACTGGCCTACAACGCGTCCTACTGGCCGCACAAGATCGATTCTGTTCTCGACGAATCGGTGCTCTCGTTTGTGGAAAAACACCTTTTTCTCGTGACCCTCGAGCCGCGGGAGAGCACCTTCTCGGTACTCGAGGGTACTAGAATCGACAGGACCGGGGCGAAGAGACTGGCGGAGGCTGCGGAGGATTGCTGGAACGCGGTTCTGGCCAAAGATCTTCTGGAATTTGGACGCTCCTTCACTGATTCGTTTGAAGCCCAGGTTTCCATGTTCCCCCATATGGCAGATCAGAATATTCGCTCCGTCATCGAACAGTATCGCTCACGCGCCGCAGGCTGGAAACTCTCCGGCGCAGGCGGCGGCGGGTATCTGATTCTCATTGCGGAGGACGAAATCGAAAACACCATACGTATTCACATCCGACGCTAGTCAACTGGTAAAAAGAATTGCCACTCCCGCATCAATCATGTTTTCTCGAGGGCGGGATGCCGTGAAGCGGCAAAAGCCACAAAGACACGAAGGTGTTGAAAAGGGGAAAGATCCTTAACGCCTTCCTTCGTGCCTTGGTGACTTCGTGGCGAATACCTTTCAAGAGGATCCGCCATGTCAAAACGCTATTGCATGACACTCGACCTGAAAAACGACCCTGAGCTGATCCGTCAATATAAGCACTGGCATGAGGACAGGAATATCTGGCCCGAGATTACGCGAGGTATCAGGGAGGTTGGACTCGAGGACATGCAGATCTACCTGCGCGGCACCAGAATGTTCATGATTGTCGAGGCCGGGGATCACGTCGATTTCGACGCGGCCATGAAAAAGCTCGGCACCTTACCGCGGCAGAAAGAATGGGAAGCGTTTGTGGCCACATTTCAGCAGCCGCTCCCCGACGCAAAGCAGGGTGAGAAATGGCTGCTTATGGAGAGAGTCTTCAAGCTTCCCTAGCCAATGGATTATGACCAATGAGTATCCGGTAAACTATGTTTGTGGCAATCGTTCAAAGGAGGCTGTATGAAAGAACATCGAATCAGTAGAAGAGACTTGCTGAAAAAGGGAACACTCCTCGCGTTGGGAGCTCCGTTTCTGCGCGCCGGGACCGCAGACGCATCCGAGCCGGAGGTGTTGGTCATACCTCAGGATATGGATTCGTGGAAACCGGATCGTCCGTTGACGGCTGTCGTTCTTGGCGCCGGAAATCGAGGCAACACGTATTCCGGATACAGCTTGAAGTTCCCCGACGAACTGAAAATCGTCGGCGTTGCAGAGCCGAATGAATTCAGGAGGAACCGGTTCGCGAAAAAGTACCGGATCCCTGAGAACTATCAGTGGGTCACGTGGGAACATGCACTGAAGGTGCCGAAGTTCGCCGACGCGCTGATCATCACGACACCGGACCATCTTCACTACGGTCCGGCGATGGGCGGATTGAAGATGGGCTATGACATGGTGCTCGAGAAACCGATTTCCCAATCATGGAAGGAATGCAATGACATCATGAAACTCACCATGAATACGGGAAGGATCGTGGCGATCTGCCACGTGCTGCGCTATACTCCGTATTTCAGAAAACTCAGAGAAATCATGAATTGGGGCCAGATCGGGGAAATCGTCAGCATCCAGCACATAGAGCCGGTTGAGCACATCCATATGTCCCATTCTTTTGTCCGGGGCAACTGGAGGAACACCAAAGAATCGAATCCTATGCTTCTCGCCAAATCTTGCCACGACCTCGATATCTTGCGCTGGATGATCGGCAAGCCATGTACGAAGGTGTCGTCGTTCGGCACTTTGAGTTTCTTCAACAAGGCGCACGCTCCGGAAGGAAGTACCATGCGTTGCACAGATGGTTGCACGGTGGAAGCCACGTGTCCATTCTCCGCGCTCAAGATCTACTACCGCAATCGTACGTGGCTGAGTCACATGGATCTCCCCGCCGAAGGTGATCAGGGTCCTGCAATTATGAAGCACTTGAAAGAAGGCCCATATGGTCGCTGCGTGTTCCACTGCGACAACGATGTGGTCGATCACCAGATCACGAATCTCGAATTCGAAGGAAAGATCACCGCAGCGTTCTCGATGGAGGCGTTGACCTCCTACGCCGGCAGGCGCACCCGCGTGATGGGCACAAAGGGCGACGTTGTGGGAGATGAAAATATCCTCACGGTTTTCGACTTCAGCTCACGCAAGGAAACGACGTGGGATGCCCGGACTGCGTTGAAGGTGCAATCCGGTCACGGCGGCGGTGACTATGGGTTACTGCATGATTTCATCCGCGCAGTGAGCACGAAGGATGCAACGGTCCTGACCTCCACGATTCAGGAATCCATGGAGAGCCACCTGATGGCCTTCAAAGCCGAGGAAAGCCGACATGGATCAAAAACGATGACCGTCAAAATGAGTTAGCGGTACTCACGAATTCAAACCTCAGGAAGAATGCCATGAAATCAGCATCAGCTTTCTGCTTCCTTGTGCTCATCCTTTTCGTGTGTGCAGGCGATCTTGCGGCGCAGGGGACGCTCTACAAGGAGTCATCCGCTCCCGCTGAAACACGTGTGAAAGACCTCTTGTCGCGCATGACGCTCGAAGAAAAAATCGACATGCTCGGCGGGTTCGAAGCATTCTACATCCGTCCAAACGAGCGCCTTGGCATACCGAAGGTCAAAATGGCCGACGGCCCTCTCGGCGTGCGAAACTACGGCAAGGCGACAGCGTTCCCTGCCGGGATTGCGTTTGCTGCGGCCTGGAACAAAGATCTGACCAGAACTTACGGTGAGATGATCGGCAAGGAAGCGCGCTCGAAGGGCGTTCATATTATGCTTTCTCCCGGGGTCAATATTTATCGGGCTCCGATGTGCGGCCGGAATTTCGAATACTACGGCGAGGACCCCTTTCTTGCGAGCAGAATGACGGTCGCATACATTCGCGGTGTCCAGAGCCAGGGCGTCGTCGCCACGGTGAAGCACTATGCCGCAAACAACGAGGAGTACGACCGCCACACCGTCAGCTCAGATGTCGATGAGCGGACGTTGCGTGAGATCTACCTGCCGGCGTTCCGCGCCGCGGTCGAGGAGGCGGACGTTGGCGCGTTGATGACCTCCTACAATCTCATCAACGGCGTGCACGCCTCGCAGCATCAGCATCTCATCAACGAAGTACTTAAGGGCGACTGGAAATTCGACGGACTTGTGATGTCGGACTGGACGTCGACGTATGACGGCGTGGCGGCGGCGAACGGCGGACTTGATCTCGAAATGCCATCCGGCCAGCACTTGAATCGTGACACTCTGATGCCGGCGATCAAGGCGGGGAATCTCACGGTCGCGACCATCGACGGCAAGATCGAACGCATGCTGCGAATCATGTTCCGGTTCGGATTCTTCGACAGACCGCAGCTCGATGAGTCGCTGCCGTTGTACAACCCGGAATCGAGGCGCGTGGCATTGCAGGCCGCCCGGGAAGGGATTGTTCTCCTGAAGAACGAGGGTTCTCTTCTCCCCCTCGATCGGGGAAAGGTTTCGTCGATCGCGGTGATAGGCCCCTGCGCTCATCCAGCCGTCACCGGAGCCGGAGGCAGCTCGAAGGTCGAACCGTTTCTCTCTGTGAGTCCGCTTGAGGGAATTATCGCCGCTGCGGGGGATCGGCTCAAGGTGTTCTACAGCGCAGGCGTCGATTACGATCTCGAGACACTCTTCCGTCAGTCCCAGTTCTACTTCATTTCCGAAAAGAACGAAACAGTCCGCGGCCTCAAGGCAGAGTTCTTCGCGAATCCTGATTTGACCGGAGCGCCATCTCTCACGCGCACAGACAAGCAAGTCCGATTCAATTGGGGCGAGTCATCAGCATCGCCAGGTATGCCGACAGACAATTTCTCTGCGCGGTGGACAGGCAAGATCCGCGCGGATGTCGACGGCGACTATGAGTTCTACGTACAAGGTGACGACGGATTCCGGCTCTCTCTGAGGAACCAGGTCGTAATCGATGAATGGCACGATCAAGGCGCCACGCTCAAGAGCGCCAAGGTGAGCTTACGCGGAGGTGAACAGGTCGACCTGAGACTTGAGTACTACGAGCATAGCGGAGACGCGGAGATTTCCCTCGGCTGGCGGAGAGTTTCGGAGTCGAAGGATTCCGAAGCATTACGCCTGGCGGCAAAGGCTGATGTAGCGGTTGTCTGCGTGGGATTCAATCCGACGACGGAGGGCGAAGGATTCGACCGCCCGTTTGAGCTCTCGAAAGATCAGGAAGAGTTCCTGAAGTCGGTGGCCAGCGTCAACAAGAAGACAATCGTGGTGCTCATCGCCGGCGGTAATGTTGCGATGTCGGGATGGATCGATGATGTCGGGGGTTTGCTCCACGCCTGGTATCCGGGTCAGGAGGGAGGAACGGCAATCGGCGAGATCCTATTTGGCGACGTCAATCCATCGGGAAAACTACCGGCCACATTTGAAAAGAAATGGGAAGACAATCCGACGTACAGCTCCTACTATGCCAGGGAGAAGAAGCTGGCTTACACGGAGGGCGTCTTTGTGGGCTACCGGCATTACGACAAGAAGAACGTCGATCCGCTCTATCCATTCGGGTATGGATTGTCCTACACGACGTTCCAATACAGAAATCTGAAGGTGACGCCGTCCGCGAGCGCGACTGATCCTAAGATCAAAGTGACATTCGAAATCGTGAACACAGGGGGACGCGGAGGAGCGGAGGTTGCCCAGGTCTATGTCGGAGAGCAGAATCCCGCCGTCCCGCGGCCGGTGAGGGAACTGAAAGGATTTGAAAAAGTCTGGCTCAAACCCGGTGAATCAAAAACCGTGTCGATCGATCTCGACAAATCGGCGTTCGCCTATTATGATGTCGGCAGGAAGGAATGGGTCGTTAAGCCCGGGAAGTTCGACGTCAGCGTTGGGAGTTCATCGAGGCTCATTCGATTCAGTCAGCAGGTCATGCTCTCGAAGTAAAGTGCCCCGGTCACTCTACGGCTGCAACTGGTGCGTCTCCCAAGAGGAGCATTCAGTTACGGACATTCCTGGTTCCTCATTGTGAGATGTCTCATTGTCTTTCGTTCCTGACATGTCGTACGTTTACTTGCAGCAGTAATCATAAAACCCTCTACATCGCTGAGGAGGAGACCTCATGACGGACGTACTCATCAATGTCATTCACATTCTGGCAACCACCATCTGGATCGGCGGAGCCGTCTATGTCCAGCTCATCCTGCTTCCTTCGCTGCGACTGATAGATCCTCAGCAGAGCGGTAAGCTCCAGGGAATCGTCGCCGAACGATTCTCGATCACGGCCTGGACTTGCATTGTTCTCCTGCTCATCACGGGTTATCTGAAGACTCCTCCGGGGTTGATGGTTGATGTTTCCTCAGACCTGGGGCGTATGCTCGCATTCAAACATATTCTCGTTCTCCTGGCGATTGTCGTCGGACTGTTGATCGCCGCGGGAATTGTCCCAGCTATGCGGAAGCTCGCACCAAAGCCGGGCGAGGCTCCCTCCGCCGATTTCTTGTCGTACGGGAAACGGCTGAGTTTTCTGGCTGCGGTGAATCTCGTTCTTGGACTCCTTATCGTGGTCTGTGCAACACTCTTGCGTTAGAATTCCCACGAAGGCAACGACAGCCGGGCTATGAATGACACCCAAACCGTAGATGTCGCACCAGGTCTGTCCCGATCACTCGCGCTGATCGCTGCCCAGGCAATCGTCCTTTTCGTGCTTGGAGTTGGCCTCCTTGGACAGCTGCTCTTGCCAAATCCAGGCGACCCCTTCGCCCCTTCTGCCGGACTCGCGGTTCTTTTTGCGGTGATAATGCCTTTGACGGTCGCGATTGTCTATTTCGGAAGCTGCCGGAGGCCGCGCAGAACGCTGGCTGAAGTCGGCTGGGTGGGAACTCGCATGATTCAGAGCATACTCCTCGGTCTCCTCGGGGCCGCTGCGTGCGTTGTGGTGTTGGTGGCTCTTCTCGCAGCGATGGGAGACAGCCTGGTTGCCATCGGAGAATCACTTCTGGCGCCAAGCGCTGCCCGGCGTGTCATATTTCTCATCATCGGACTTCACGCTGCATTCACGGAAGAGACATTGTTCAGGGGCAACCTGCTCGGGGCATTTCAGGCACGGATGGGAAGCGTTCCGGCCATCCTTGTCACGTCCGCCGTCTTTGCATTCTATCATCTCCAGTTCAATCCGGTTCCGTTACTTGCGAAGTTTGTTTTTGGAGTAGTATTTGCAGTGCTGCGTCGAACGTCCGGCAGTCTCGTTGCCCCGGCGATCGCCCACGCGCTTTTCTGGACATTTGCGGGTTCACTCTGAACTGCTTGTGATTGCCTTTGGAATTTCGCAACCTTAGCGCGTCCATGGAGGAGAACCATGCTCCATAAAGTTGACAACCCCGATTCTGCCGACGGCAACCTCCGTCGTCAGTGGTTTACAGACGAGTATCAAGATTTATCTATGAAAAGCTTCTGTCGTTCGGCAATCCGTAGTCGATGGACACTTGCCGAGAATAGCCGGAGTACGAATAGATGAAGACATTACGACTCGTATCGCTGAAGATTCTCTTCCCGATTTTTGTTCTCATCGGTGGATTGCTCTACTCGCAGAATCCAATCGTTCCCGCCGGGATCTATATCGCCGATCCGTCTGCGCATGTCTGGCCGGACGGCAAGATGTACATCTATGGCTCACTGGATGAAAGCCCGCAGTACTACTGCTCGTGGAAACACCATGTCCTTGTGACCGAGGACCTGAGGAGCTGGAGACTGTTGCAGGATGCATTCTCGTCGAAGGGCGAAGGCGATGCTGTTCCGTATAATGACGATCTCCTCTTTGCCCCCGACTGTGCAGTCAAGAACGACACTTTCTATCTATATTACTGCCAGCCGAGCCGAAAGGCGCCCGAAGGAGTGGCAACGTCCCTGAGTCCGACAGGCCCGTTCACCGATGGCCAGCCGCTCAATTTGGGCGGATTCAACCAGATCGATCCGTCGCTTTTTGTCGATGATGATGGTCAGGCGTACTATCTCTGGGGCCAATTCACGATGAAGATGGCGAAGATGAAACCCGGCATGCGGGAATTGGACCTGTCGACTCTCAAGGATAGTATCCTGACCGAAGGGAAGCATTTTTTTCACGAAGGTGCCTTCCTCGCCAAACGCAACGGGATTTATTATTTGATTTATGCTGATATCAGCCGGTCGGAGATGCCGACGTGTATCGGCTACGCGACAAGTACTTCGCCTTTTGGTCCTTATACCTACGGAGGAGTCATCGTTGACAATGACCACTGCGACCCGGGAAACTGGAATAATCATGGCTCGATTGTGAAGTTCAGGGATAAATGGTATGTTCTTTACCATCGTTCCACGCATGGCTGCAATACAATGAGGAAAGCCTGCATTGAGCCGATCAGATTCAACTCCGACGGCTCGATTCCGGAGGTGGAAATGACGTCTCAGGGAGCGGGCGATCCGCTGCCGGCGACATCCAGGATCGATGCCGAACGCGCGTGTCTTCTCTATGGCAATGTCAGAATCCGGGCATGCGGGCCCGACAACGAGGAGCTCGCGGAAATCGGGAACGCCGACAAGGCTGTTTTCAAGTATGTGGATTTCAAGGATGGAGTGAAGAGCCTCACACTGCGGATCGCTCCGGGCGGGAATGGCGGCAGGATCGTCGTGGCCATCGACCAGCCCTGGCACAAGAGGCTCGCCAATATCACGATACCCGGGACAAGAGGCGCGAAAGAGTGGCAGACCCTAACGTTTGATGTCGAACGCGCAGCCGGTGCGCACGCGTTGTGGCTCCAGTTTTTTGGAAAAGGGAACGATATGTTCACAATCGATTGGCTCACGTTCAATTGAAGACAGCGGGGATTTTCTCCGTGTCTCTCTGTGTCACACTTTTGAGGTTACACAGAGGTACACAGAGTAGCACCGAGTTCCACGGAGATAAGGCTCTGTGTCTCTCTGTGTTACGCTTTTGAAGCTGCATGGAGTTTCACAGACCCTACTTAGCAGATGAGATACACCATTCATACAAACAAAGGGAGCACAGCATGATCTCACGCCGGAGTTTTCTGAAAGTCGGAGGGTTGTCCGTTTCCTCCGTTGGGTTTGTGAACGGGTGGCTCACGCAGTCGGCATTGGCGCAGGAGCCGAAGCTGCAGAACATGGTGACGGGAGTGAAGCCGCTCACACCGGAGGACTATGAAGCACGTCTCGAGAAGGCCAAGAAACTCATGGCGAGGGAGAACATCGACGCGCTCTTTGTGAGCGGGGGCTCTGACCTCGGCTATTTCACGAATGTGAACTGGTTCATCAGCGAAAGAACGTTCGGCGGTATCATCAACCGGAAGGGGAAGACCATCTGGGTGTGGCCGTCGTTCGAATCGGAAAGCGCCCGTGAGATGATTCCCAAAGATCAGGAACTCCGGCCGTGGGAAGAACACGAGAATCCCTTCAAACTTATCGGCGGAGTGATGAAAGATCTCGGAGTGCCTTCGGGACGGCTCGCGATTGCACCGGCCACCCGCAGCTTTATCGTTTTCGGACTCCGGAAGGATGTGCCGGGCGTGGAGCTGGTAAGCGGCTCGGTGATCACCGAGGGTTGCCGCGGCGTGAAAAACGAAAAAGAGCTGGCCTACATGGAACTTGCCAATAAGATCACCAAACTTGCTTACCGGGAGGGTTTCAAGCAGCTCAAAGAAGGAATGACGCCACGCGATCTGTCCGGAGCCATCAGCGCTGCGCATCAGCAAATGGGGGTGAGGGGAAGCGGCGGACCCCAATTCGGCCCGAGTACGGCATTCCCTCACGGCTCACGCATACCGCGAACGCTGCACGACGGTGATGTCGTCATGGTCGACGGCGGTTGCAGCGTGGAAGGATTCCAGTCGGATGTCACACGAACCTTGGTCTTCGGCGAGCCGACGGACAGGCAGAAGACCGTATGGGAGATCGTCAAGAAAGCACAAACGGCGGCACTCAAAGCGGTGCGGCCCGGTGCCGCGTGTGAGGACGTTGATCGTGCTGCGAGGAAGGTTATCGAAGATGCCGGCTATGGGCCGGGCTATAAGTACTTCGCTCACCGGCTCGGACACGGCATCGGCATGGACGGTCACGAGTTTCCGTATCTCGTAAAAGACAACAAGCTGAAACTCCAACCGGGTATGACGTTTAGCGACGAGCCGGGCATCTATATTTACGGTGAGTTCGGGATGCGGCACGAAGACTGTTTCGTTGTTACGGAAGATGGCGCGCGGTATCTTGGAGGGATGGAAGCGACAGCTATTGACAAGCCGTTCGGAGATGAGTAGGATCGCTTCAGGGAAGCTCCCGCCCGTTTGTGAAAGTCCACAACCCGGGCGGGTTCTCCCGAATAGCCGGAGCTGAGAAACGAGTTCTTCAAAATCCACGATCCTCGTCCGTCCGCCTGATCTTCATCCAGCCGCATTAGCGCTGTTTCACTCCTTGAATGAAGCCGTTTCGTCTCCGAATATCTCCGGAAACTGTGGAAATTAGGATACTTAGAGAGTACCTTCAGAAAGGTGCCTGTCAGACATACAAGGACGATTTTCGCATAGTCTCGCGACGTGACAGGAGGCTCAGGGCAAGCACATCTGTTGCAGCCATCAATCCGGATTCGAAAGGTTTCTACGGTATGGTCACATCTTGGTCTGCTTTCTTCCTTCGATCAAGCATCCTCCTTTGTATTCTCGGTGTCACATCGCTGTTCGCGCAGCAGAAGGACGTCTCCCGTTCACCCGTTGCCGAGCTTTCGCTTCAGAATGAACAAGTTCGTTGCACCGTTCAGATCCAGGGCGCCAGGCTGCTGGGCGATCGGCTCGAAACTCTCGCTGCCTGGGCGGCGAAGAACGGCGGATCGGTATCATCTCTCCAAACAGACGGTGACTTTGGAGTCGATATGATGTTCACCGATTGGGACGCGCCGGGAAAAGCGAACAATGCCGAGAATCTCATCGTTCTCACGAAGGACCACTTCTCGTACGACCGCAACGTCGCCAGCTCTTCGGCCGATGGCGTGAAAGAACTCAGACTGTTCTTCAGTGGTGTGGGACATCGTCTTCGTCTTATGATCACCTACCGACTCGAGCCGAGGGCTTTCTACGTAAAACGAAGCATTGCGCTTATGGACTCGGGCGCAACCGGACATTTTGTGCGCTTTTTTTGGCCGCTGAACTCAAAGGTAACGGGAGTCTCCCGGGTAGTGAAAGACGGCGGATTCGGACAACCCGTTGCTGTGACAACAAAAAACAGCGGAGCTTTCTTCGGGCTGGAATATCCTGCATCGTATAACATGATTGAAGCCGGAGCGAAAGGAGTGTTCACGATCCGCTGCGGCGAAGAGTTCGGGGAACGAGTCGGTAAGAACTGGATTCAAAGCAATTGGGGTGTTGAAGGAATCACGCCCGATACTTTCGTGAAACTTTGGTTCGACAGGTATGTGAATGATATCCGCGTGGCACCGCTCAGGCCGTACTCGCTGTACAACAGTTGGTATGATCTTCGATCACCGGAATATCCACGCTGGTCGAAGGACAACATCATGAGCGAACAAACGTCGTTCAAGATGGTCGATATCCTCCGGCGCAATATGATCGAGAAACACGGCATCAAACTCGACGCGTTCGTGCTGGATGACGGATGGGATGTGTACGGAAGCGATTGGGTCCTGCGGAAAGAGCAATGGCCGAACGGACTCAAGCCGTTGTCCGACGAGTTGAAGAAAACCGGTACAAGTCTGGGAATCTGGATCGGTCCCACGGGCGGGTACTCGCTTCGGAATCTGAGGCTCAACTGGATGAAAGAGCACGGATACGAGATTGTCAACAATATGCTCTGCGTCGGCGGCGAGAAGTACAGCGCTCTGCTCCAGAAACGCGTTTCCGATTTTGTGCAGAACGACGGCGTTGGCTACTTCAAATGGGATGGTATTCAGTTTTCGTGCAGCGAGCCCAACCATGGCCATCCCATCGATGTGTATTCCCGGAGAGCCATCCTCCATTCCGTCGAGCAAATGTGCCGCACGGCGCGGGAGAAGAATCCCGGGATGTTCCTGAATATCACGTCAGGGACCTGGATGAGCCCCTGGTGGGTGAAGTACTCGAACACCATCTGGATGCAGGGGGCCGATTACGGCTTTGCCGATGTGCCCTCGATCAGCAGCCGCGACGGTGCAATCACCTACCGTGATTTCGTGCTCTATGAAGACTGGAAGTTGAAGGGACTCTGGTTTCCCATCGCCAACCTGATGACACACGGCATTATCAAGGGAAAGAATTTCTCCGTCGGCACTTCCGATGAGCCCCTCGACAAGTTCACGGACGATGTGCTCCTCTATTTTGCCCGCGGTGTTTCGATGTATGAACTCTACATCTCTCCGGACATTCTGAGCGACGGAGAATGGACATCGATCTCCAGGTCGATGGCCTGGGCGCGACAGAACTTTGACGTGCTGATGACCACAGAGCTGATCGGCGGAAACCCGATGAAGGGCGAAACCTACGGCTATGTGCACTTCAAGGGAGCACGCGGGATTATCGCCGCGCGTAATCCGGTCATCGCAGCGTCGAAACTGAAGGTCGAACTCGCAGTTTCCCGGGGACTCGATCGCAAAGCGGCCGGACTCGTGCTGCAGCGCGTGTATCCGACCCGCTGGACGTCCACGGTGCTCCATAAAGCAGGAGACGTGGTGACGTTGCCTCTGGAAGGTTTTGAAACCGCCGTCTATGA
>DOWV01000226.1:69605-87367 GCA_003519375.1 Bacteroidota bacterium | reverse complement strand
TACGGTGTCAGCTTGCTGAATAATTCCAAGTATGGATATGACATCAAGGGAAATGTCATCCGTCTCTCGCTGCTTCGATCTCCAAAGTGGCCGGATCCGACAGCCGATCGCGGCAAACACTCCATCGAGTACTCGCTCTACCCGCACGCAGGTTCATGGCGGGATGCGAACACTGTCCGGCGCGGGTATGAGTTCAACTATCCGCTGGTTGGAGAGCTGACGGACGTTCACAAGGGCGATCTTCCACCGCAGCAATCGTTCGTTCAATTGTCGCCATCGAATCTCGTGCTGACGGGATTGAAGAAAGCAGAGGACGGGGACGGTTGGATCGTTCAATGGTACGATGCGAAGGGGGAGGAATCGGAGGCGGTTGTGACGTTCCCGCGGGAGCTGAAGCGGGCAACGATTTCAAATTTCCTTGAGGAGGAGGGCGCCTCGCTTTCAATCGTGAAGAATTCTGTGCGCGTGAAGACGAAGAAATCCTCTGTTGTAACGGTCAAAGTAAGCTTCTAGTGTGATTTCGTGGCCAGACCCGTCAAGTTTTTGGAAACCTGACGGGTCTTTTCATGATGGGCCGTCCAGGTCCTCCGGAAAACCGTGGGAAAGGTTCGTGCTTGAAAGGGTACTCGTCGAAGAGACGGGTACCCTTTCTATTTGTTGGCAGGGAGTAATCCTGCCGGACAAATGGCCAGCAGGCGATTCGCTGCAATGCCCGGTCTCTGATCGAACCGCGGGAATTACGACTGACTCTGGCCGTTGAGCTGTGCCTCGAGTCGGACAGCCTCGGGGAAGAGAATGTTGTTCTCCAAATGCACGTGCTGGTGAAGATCACGCTCGAATTCCTGCAGCTCACCGTAGGAAACTCGGTACGTGGTGCACGCATCCTCCGGTGGTGCATAGGAATTGCTGAGGGACCGGATCTCGTACAATTCGTCCCCGGCTTTTTGATGTTCCTGCATCATCATACGAATTGGATTCTGCGCTGATCCAAAAGGGGGTTGTTGGTGCACACTGCCGGTTCGTTTCGCGTTCAGGAGGTGCTTGATGTACGGAAAGAGCATCAGCTCCTCCTTCTGCATATGCTGTGTGAGATCTGCTGCCACACCTTGAAAGAGTGACGCTATCCGGATGACCTCGGGATGTCGCTCGCCGTGGACCGATGCAACCTTCTGCGTGTGAGCGAGGATCACCGGTATCATCTTTGAAACATACTTGTGGTGGTTCGCGACGATGTAGTCGATGAGAAAGTCGGCATCCCATTGGCCGAACCGGGATAATCCACCCGACGTTGCGGGAGTGACATGCATAAGTTCTGCGAAGATGATCTCCGGGGCGATTCCTCGCTCCCTGCAAGCCTCTTCAACCGTCTTGCCCCCGCGGCAGCAGAAATCGAGTGAATGCTTCTCAAAAATCGCAGCGGTTTGAAAGTCCTGCGTGACAATGTCCTTGATGGTGAGAGATTCGAGTTGAGTTGTCGTCATAGCCTGCTCCTCTTGATAAATGAAGTGATTCTTCTGCAGACAAGATGGTGTTTCAACCCGAATGAAGCTTATGACATGGATCATACGCTGAAAACCGGGGGGAACGGCGGGTCAGGAACCAGTCCAAACGATCTTGCCTTCCTCATCGATGGTCAACTTCCCTTTTTGCTCGAGGGATTTGACGATCCGGATGACGGTCTCAACCCGAAGACCAGTCATATCGGCGATTTGTTGCCGCGTGAAGGGCAGGGGGGTGCCTTCTTTGTCCGAGGGTTTCGCAGGGACTGCAAGATACCGCAGCATCGTAAGGATGCGGTGTTCTGCCTCCTCCATGGCCAGCTCCGAGAGCATCGTTGATTTGTAGATCAACCTGTTGCACAGCGTCTGCACCAGTGCAAGCTGGATGTCGAAATTCTCCTTCAGGAGCTTGAGAAATTTCTCCTTCGGGATTTTCCAGACTTCGGAGGATTCTGTCGCTTGTGCAGAGGCGGGATATGTGCTGTCTGTGAAGAACGGGGGCTCGCCGAAGCTCTCGCCCGGACCGAAAAGCCCCTGGACGAATTCGCGCCCTTCCTCACTAAAGCTGACCATCCTTATTTTTCCGGTCAGGACGATAAAGAAGGAATGAGCGTGGTCTTCCATTTGAAAAAGCAGTTCGCCTTTTGAGAGGGAGACGACCGACGCCCCATATTTCTTCAATAGTTTGCTCGGAATCATCATGAGCCAATTTGAAAAGAACTGATGCCATTCGCAAGCTGCAGAAGTCTGGCTGCTTCAGCCTCTTCATGAGGCAAGGGGCGCCAGTGACTCCGCGCAGCGGATACCCTTTTTTGTTGAACCGGGTAATAGCACACCCCGCGTAGCGGGGCAGGCAGAAGACACTGATGCTATAGACTACCATAGACAAAGAACTCTTGTGATAATCTTTATCATCTGTGTTTTCAGTGTGCAATTCCCTCGCGCAACCCCTTTTTGTCGTTTTCTTTCGACGGGATTTTTTCGTAGCTTCACTTCGCCATGAAAACTGAAGACTCCACTTCGATAGTTGGCGTTGATATTGGTGGTACGACGATCAAGGCGGGAATCGTTTCGACCGGCGGCTCGATCCTGTATCAAAACAAGTTCCCGACGCTGGCCGACAGGGGGCCCGCGGCCGTTGTCAAGCAGATCAATGAAGCGGTCCTTGACGCCGTCAGACATTCCGGTCACGAGACGGTGGGCGCCATCGGCGTCGGCTGCCCGGGTGTAGTTGATGACGATGGCGTTGTGAAATCTCCGCCGAACTTCGCCGACTGGGACGAAGTGCCTCTGAAGCTGGAGCTGGGGCTGTTGTTTCCCGGTATTCCCATCGGTGTCGAAAACGACGCGAACGCCGCGGCTATTGCCGAATCAAAATTCGGCGCCGGCATCGAATATCCCAACTTCCTCTTCGTCATCTGGGGAACCGGCGTGGGCGGCGGAATTATCTTGAATCACAAGATCTTCCGCGGCCCGACGGGCGGAGCGGGAGAATTCGGCCACATCTCAATCGATTACAACGGTCCGCAATGCAACTGCGGCAACATGGGGTGCGTCGAGGCATATGTCGGACAGCGTTATCTTTCTCAGCGAGCAGCCCAGAAACTGCAAAAACACCCTGAATCCCGCATCATCCAGCTTGTCGGCGGCGACCTTTCGAAGATTGAACCCGTCTATATATCACAAGCCGCGCTCGACGGAGATACCGTCGCGCGGGAGATTCTTGTAGAAGCCGGACAACTCCTGGGCGTGGGACTGGCCAGTGTCATGAATATCATGGATCTGAGAGTAAGCATCATCGGGGGAGGAATCTCGGCTGCAGGCGATTTCGTGATGCAGTCCGTGCAGGATTCCGTTGTGCGCCATGTGCTCAAACCGCTGAAGAGTGAGATCCGTGTCCTTCCTGCGAAGCTCGGCAACAATGCCGGTCTCCTCGGTGCGGCAGGACTGGTGATGTGAGGTGGGGGACGCGGGATGAAGCTCCCTTCCATTCGACTATTCCTTTCAGGTGTGATTCTCGCTGCCATCATTCCTTCCGCACTCCTGTGGCCGCAATCATCACGCGTTGCAGGTGAGGATTCAACTCAACGCTCTTCCGCTCTCAGCGATACACTTCGTTCCAGCGCCGCCGGCGTTGATACGGTGGTCACGTATACCGCCAAAGATTCCATCGTCTACTCCATGAGGACGCGGTTCATGAACCTCTACGGGGAGAGCGCACTCTCGTACCGCACCATCGGACTGAAAGCCGAGCGCGTTGATGTGAATTGGGACAATGCAACCCTCAACGCTCATGGAATTCCCGACACTTCCTTGAAAGCTGCGGGGAAAATGATCGGCGCTCCCGTGCTCGTTGACGGGGGCGAGACGTACAACGGTGTAGGCATCGGATACAACTTCCGGACGCAAAAAGGGAAGATCAAAGTCGGCGAGACTGAGATCGAGCAGGGCTACTATCATGGTGAAGCGATCAAAAAGGTCGACAAGGATGTGCTTTTCGTCGCCGGGGGACGATATACGACATGCGACGCAGACCATCCGCACTACTATTTCTACAGCCCGAAGATGAAAATCACTCTCCACGAGCAGATTGTGGCAGAGCCCGTCTACTTCTACCTTGCCGACATCCCGGTCTTCGCTCTCCCCTTTGGCGTGTTTCCAAGTCAGTCGGGCCGGCGATCGGGAATTATCGCTCCGGCGTACGGTGAAGATGCACGCAGAGGACGGTTTCTGAGCCATTTCGGCTACTACTGGGCCATCAACGATTATCTGGATCTCTCCAGCACGTTTGACTGGTTCACCCGCGGCGGGTGGTTGAACCGCTCGATGTTCCGGTACGCGTTGCGCTACGATTTTACCGGATCGGTTGAAGTGAACACCACCAGCCTCAGCACCGGGGAAAGCGGCGATCCGGGACGCACGGAGCAGAAAGACTACAACATCAGGCTCTACCACAACCAGCAAATCAATCCGACGACGCGTTTCGACGTCAATTTCACTTTCTCCTCAGGGACATTCTTTCGCAACATCAGCTCGAACCTCGATGAAATCCTGCGCCAGAACATCGTCTCGAATGCCACGATTTCAAAGACATGGGACGAAGGCAGCCGAAGCCTGAGCGTCAACGTGTACCGTGACCAGAACCTTCAGACCAAAGACGTGGAAGAACGGCTCCCCTCGTTTTCATTCAGCCAGAGTCAGTTCTATCCGTTCCGGATATCTTCCAGGCCGGGAAGAATGTCCGCCGAAGGAACGAGAGAGTACAGCTGGTACGAGATGATCGGCGTGAGCTACAGCTCCCAGGGGCAGCTGAATCGATCAAGGCGCTATGAGCGCATCATGAGTTCGGCAGATCCGGCGGTCGACAGCCTGACGATCGAGCACCTCAACGAGCGGGCTGGCATCAGTCATCAGCTGACGATCAACGCGTCACCAAAAGCGGGATACTTCACCATCGCTCCGTATTTGAGTTACAATGAACGATGGTACAACAAGAGCACCGAGCGGGACAGCGCCGGGGAACGGGATGTCAATGGATTCCAGGCGGTCCGGACTTTCTCGGCCGGGCTTTCGGCCTCGACGAGATTCTTCGGTATCGTGCAGCCGCAGATCTTCGGAGTGACATCGATCAGGCACACGGTGACACCGAGCCTGGCGTTCAGCTACCAGCCCGATTTCTCCGATCCCCGCTTCGGCTACTTCGGAACCTACGTCGATACAAGCGGGAGAACTGTTCGCTACAACAGATTCGACCGGGAGCTCTATGGGGGCCCGTCGTCAGGGCGTCAGGAA
Organism: Bacteroidota bacterium; assembly: GCA_003519375.1. GTDB lineage: Bacteria > Bacteroidota > Ignavibacteria > UBA10030 > UBA10030 > UBA9647. The sequence goes on along the minus strand of DOWV01000226.1, from coordinate 82,076 downwards.
ATGATAAGTCTCTCCGTCGGAAACATGTTTGAGATGAAGGTCCGGACGGACGACACTCTTCAGCAGGAAAAGAAAATTCAGCTGATCAACATCGGGGCTTCCATGTCCTACAACCTCGCTGCCGACAGTTTGCGTCTCTCGCAGCTCAACCTTTCGTACCGCACCGACATCGGAAATCTCCTGAGCCTGAGCGCAGGCACGACACACGATTTCTACGTGTTCGATCCTGCAGCGGGGACACGCGTCAACAAGTTCCTCTGGTCCGCCGGCCAATATCTGCCCGACCTGACGAACGTCTCGCTCTCGCTCTCGACGACCCTCAGCGGCGAGAAAAAGCAGACGCAGCCGCCCGCGTCCGGTGTTCCGGAAAATGTTCTGCGCGAGCAGGAGCGCGCGTCGGGACAGGTCGGCCCTCAGGTCCCGGGACGATCCTACACCGGTCTCTTCGAGCAGGAGACGCCGGACTTCAACATTCCATGGAATTTGACGCTCAGCTACACATTCTCCCAGAGTCAGGCTAATCCACAGCAGAAGTTCCGGAGTTCTTCGATGAACGCTTCGCTTTCATTCAACCTGACCGATAAGTGGAGATTTACAAGCAGCGGGAGCTATGATTTCGTGCGGAGGGAGTTTGCTGCTCCGAGTGTGAACATCTACCGCGACCTCCATTGCTGGGAAATGAACTTCACGTGGTTCCCGGTTGGATTCTATCGCGGGTACAGGTTTGAGATCCGCCTCAAAGCGCCGCAGCTGCAGGACCTGAAGGTGACGAAGCAGGGAAGTGCGAGGGGAACGTACTAATAGCGCAGATAGTGCTGGGAGTGACTGGTTAATTGGTGATTGGTTAACTAGTGGTTGGTTCAGCGGTGATCAGCCAACGACCATTTAACCTGTTAACAAACTAACCAATTAACCAACTACGCGGATTTTCTCTCTTCGTACAAGTATACCGGCTCTTTCGACTTCACGATCGTGTCCTTGGTGATGATGCATTTGGATACGTTCTGTCGTGAAGGAAGCTGGTACATGATGTCGAGCATGATTTCCTCGACAATGGCACGCAGTGCTCTCGCCCCTCCGCCACGCTCGACGGCTTTTGTCACCACCGACTGCAGCGCGGCATCCTCAAACTCCAATTCAACACCTTCCATCACAAAGAGCTTCTTGTACTGCTTCACGAGCGCGTTGCGCGGCTCAGTGAGTATATTAAGGAGCGCAGTCTCGTTGAGAGAGTGCAGCGTTGCGACGACGGGGAGGCGTCCGACGAATTCCGGAATCAGCCCGTACTTCAGAAGGTCGTCCGGTTCCACTTGAGAGAGATACGTATCGGATGAGCGGTGTTTCTTTCCGTGGAGATCGGCTCCGAATCCCATGGGATTCTGGCTTACCCGGCGCTCGATGATCTTGTCGAGGCCTTCAAACGCGCCTCCGCAGACAAACAGAATATTCTTCGTGTTCAGATTGATGAGGCTCTGTTCCGGATGTTTGCGCCCGCCTTTCGGCGGGACGCCCGCAATGGTGCCTTCCAGGATTTTCAACAACGCCTGCTGTACGCCTTCACCGGAGACATCGCGCGTAATCGATGCCGAGTCGCTCTTCCTGCTGATCTTGTCGATCTCATCGATGTAGACAATGCCTCGCTCAGCTTTCTCGATGTTATACTCGGCGTTCTGGAGGAGATATACCAGGATCGTCTCGACATCGTCGCCGACGTATCCGGCTTCCGTCAGCGTCGTCGCATCGGCGATGGCAAAAGGGACATCGAGAATCCGGGCAAGGGTCTGGGCCAGAAGCGTTTTTCCCGTGCCGGTCGGACCGATGAGCAAAATATTGCTCTTTTCGATCTCAACTTCATCCAAATTGTGAAGGTTGTCGTTCGAATCAATTCTCTTGTAATGGTTATAGACTGCCACAGCGAGCGTTCGCTTGGCATGCTCCTGCCCAATGACGTACTCGTCGAGTGCCTTTTTGATCTCAACGGGCGTAAGAGTGCCGCGGGATGTCTGGCGCTTTGTGCTGATCGCGGCCATGTTGTTCCGGATGATATCCACGGAACTGGAGACACAGAGGTCGCAGATGTAGACATCCGGTCCGGCAATAATGCTATTTACTTCTTCGGACGATCGTCCGCAAAATGAGCAGGTAATTTTTTCACCTTGTTTTGGCTTCTGGCTCATGGCTTGCTCGAGCGCTGGTGTGCGATCGTAATGTTACTTCTCTTTCTTTGGTTCGGCTGAACGCTTGATGAGAATATTATCGATCAGGCCGTAGTCTTTCGCTTCCTGTGACGACATGTAATAGTCTCGGTCCGTATCTTTTTCGATCTCCTCGAGGGCCTTGCCCGTATGGCCCGAGAGGATCTCGTTGATGCGTTTCTTCGTCTTGAGGATTTCTTCCGCCTGGATTCGGATGTCAGACGCCGTTCCCTGGGCGCCGCCCCACGGCTGGTGAATCATCACGCGCGCGTTGGGAAGGACAGAACGCTTGCCTTTCTGGCCGCCCGCGAGAAGCACCGCCGCCATACTCGCTGCCATGCCCATGCAGATCGTCGAAATCTCTGGCCGAATGTACTGCATCGTATCATAAATCGCAAGGCCGGCCGACACGCTCCCGCCGGGGCTATTAATGTACAAATGAATATCCTTGTCCGGATCTTCCGATTCCAGAAAGAGAAGCTGGGCAATGACAAGACTCGAGATGGTGTCGTCGATCGGCGTTCCTATAAAAACGATCCTCTCCTTCAACAGGCGCGAATAAATGTCAAACGCCCGCTCTCCCCGGCCGGTGGTTTCGACAACAATGGGAACGAGCTGATTGTAGATCTCGAAGTGCTTTGAACTCATGGAGTTCCCTATCCTTTCACAAGTTGATTCGACAATGTTGTGTCGTCCACCTCTTTCACCGTGGTGGAGCTGATCAGCACGTCAAGGAGCTTGTCGCCGACAAGCCGGTCCTTGATCTGATCGGACGATTTATAGTACGTGATTAATCGTTCCTTATCAATCCCAATTTTGGGAGCTTCCCGCTCGGCCAGCGCCACCAGAGCGCTTTCATCGACCTCCAAGTTTTCCGCCTTGACAATCTCTTCACGCAGCAATGCCCATTTCGCCTGGAAGGCGGCGTATGCGCGATTCTGTTCAAAGAACTTCTCAGTGTCAAAATCGGCAGGAAGCTGCTTGTTGGGATACTGCCCCTTCACTTCTTCAAGGAGATTCTCGAGGACGCTTCGCGTGAGCGAATCGGGCACCTGGAACTCGTGGAGACGGATGATCTCGCCGACAATCGAGTTGATGAGGCCCCGGCGGTTCTTCTCCTTCCAGTAACTTTCGAGATCCTCGCGCACGCTTTTCCGGAACTCGTCCACAGAAGCAATTTTCTCCTTGGTGATCTTCTTGATGAACTCGTCGTTCAGTTCGGGCAGAACGACTTTCTCCACCTTCATCACGTTCGCCTTCATGTTGACCTGGTGGGTGTGTTCGTCGTGTTGATGCTGGAACTTGATCTGATGCTCGCTGCCGCGCCGCGTGCCGCGCAGCGCATCTTTGAAAGGCTGCTCCAGTTCCGGATCGGCGAGGTAGAAACGGGCGTTCTCAGTTTTCTTGCCGATGATCGGGAATCCTGTCTCGTCGAACTCCTGCAGGTGAGCCGTCACAACATGCTCGTCGTCCTTCGCTTCCTCGACTTCTTCACGGCTGCTGTTGATTTTCCGGATCCTGGACAGCTCCTCTTCCAATTCCGTGTCGGTGGGTGTATGAACCACCGTTTCCACGGTGAGGCCCTTGTACTGCTTCAGCGTTATGACCGGCCGCACGTCGTACTGAATCTTGATCCAGAGCCGCTCTCCCCGGTCGTATTTCATGTCGATGAGCGTCGGCTCGCCGATCGGTTTCAGGTCCTTTTCCTTCACCGCCTGCCGGTAGAGTTCGCTGGCGATCTTATCGAGGTATTCGTGCTCGATCATCTCGCCGTAGAGCTTCTTGACCATGTCGAGCGGCGCCTTCCCCTTTCGGAATCCACGGATCTCGATCTTTGGCCTGTACTCCTTGTAAGCATTGTCAAAATGCGGCTGCAATTCTCCGACGTTGGCTTCGATCTCGATTTCGCGGGAGACCTCCGACTTCGTGTGAACATTGACTTCCAAGACAGCACTCCTTTCTATTGATAAACGGGGAGAAACCAGCGGATTCTTCTGTTCCGCACATCTCGTGTGGGCAGAGGGGGACCCCCCACGGGTCACCCCATCCCGCAAATACATGTGGGCACGGAGGGAGTCGTCCGTTCCATCAGTTGTGATGGAACGAGACCCCCGTGCCGATGCGGAGGCATCGGCACGGGGAACCCCCACAGGATGCCCCATCCTGCAAAACTCCTGTGGGCAGAGGGGGACTCGAACCCCCATGGGTTACCCCACTAGCTCCTAAGGCTAGCGCGTCTGCCAATTTCGCCATCCGCCCTTGAAATGAAAAAATCCTCAAAGTGCAAACCCTTTTGAGGATCTGATCTGACGTCAATATAAAGAAGAATCGCCAAAATAAAAACAGGGGGGAACGGGGGGTCTATTTACCCGCCCGTTGCAAGTCATTGAGTTTCTGAAGGAAATCCACAGCTTCCTGTCTGAGCGGGTCGATTGCGATTGCCTTGTTGAAATAGTCGCGGGCCTTCTGATAATCTTTCACCGTCTGATAGGCAAGGCCGAGCTGAATGTTTGTCTGATAGCTCTTCGGGCTCAGATCCAGTGCCCGTTGAAAATGCTCGATCGCGTGTGCGACATCTCCGTCACCCATGTAGGCATATCCGAGGTTGATGTTTGTCTCCCAGTAGTCGTTGCCGTGCTGGAGGGCGTCTGTGAGCGCGTCGATCATGGGCTTGTAGTTCCCGCCTTTGCGATAAAGATTGTACGCTTCCCGGTAGGCACTCAGGTAGAGCGAGTCGGACTGGTACGCCTGCTGGAAAAACGTCTGAGCGCGGATGGGATCATTCGAGCGGGCATAGAAACGCCCCAGGCAGAAGAGCGCGTGCGCGAAGCCGGGAGAGAGTACCGTTGCTTGGCGGTATTTCTCGAGCGCCAGATCATTGTTTCCGAGTTTCTCGGCCTGCGTTCCCTCGTCGATCAGTTTCAACACATCGACCGGTATGTTCTTTTCGCGAATCCCGATGAGAACCCGCATCTGGTCATAGCGGGCCGAAATCTGCGGCTCGTAAGAAGTCCTGAAGACTTTGAAGATTTCCTCCGTCGCCGCTGTGAATTGTCCGGCATAGTAATCACTGACCGCCTTGAGCATGGAATAGCAGGGGAGCGAAAAGGTCGCCGAATCCTTGAGGACGTTCTCCAGAAACGGCTCAGGGAAAATTGGCTTCCGGCTTTGGAAGCGTTGATAAGCGAGGCGAAGGAAGGTCTCGTACGACTCGAGCAGTTCGTACTTGCCCAGCTGGGCCTGCATCTCCGGTGAAAGAGTTGCCCGTGTGACGAACTCCGTTGTGTCCGCAAATTCGAGCGACGAAAACCCGTACGCGAGTGCTTCGATGATATACTTGTAAAGGTAACTGGGCCGGCCGCTGATCGAGGCTTCGATAATCCATCGCACGTTTTTGTCATCAAGGCTCTGCTGGAGCGAGTCGCGCATGGAAGCCAGCTTTGCCATCGCGGTTGCAGCGCGCGAGCTGATCGCCTTCACCGCCGGGTCCGCCTCGGTTATGTTCAGGGCCGGATTTGGCAGAGAGTCGAGAACGAACTGGAAAACAGGCCGATACGATTCGACCTGCGTGATTTTCTCCTTCAATTTCAGCTTTTCGCTGAGACATGTGGAGAGAAATCCCGTGTACTGTTCTTCAAAGTACACATCGAATGTCTGGGTGCGCTTCGCCCGAACCTCGGTCTGCTCGGGAAAAATGCCGAGTTCCGGTTTCCCGAGGATGCTCTCGTAGAGCGGTATGGCCTCCCGGTACCGTTTTTCTTCCATGGCGCTGGCCGCGTCCTTGAGTATCCCCGTGAGCGTGGAGAAGCCGGGCCAGAATTCCTGCGGGACGTTATATTCCCCCTGGCTGGCCGCCTCACCGAGCTGGAACTGGGCAACGAAGGTCTTGTGCAGTTTGATCTCTTTTGTGAACCCGAGAAGAAGAGACGTTCCAAGGGAATCCGACAGGATGTCGCCTTTCCAGACCACCGGATATTTTTGCTCGGTTTGCATCAAGGAAAGTTTTGGCAGCTCTTCATTGACAAAATCCTGGTCGATGTTCCATTCTCCCGCAGGGCGGAAGAGAAAATAGAAATACTGTCCGGCGTTCACATTGTCGCTCGACAATGGAAGAGACCGGTTCTGGTTGGAGAGAGCGACGGTCGCAAACCGCTCTCCGCTCATACCGAACAAACCGGATTTTTCCTTGACCTTCAGTTGGACCAGAGGAGTCTGGGAGTACACCAGGGTTGTCGTTGCGAGCAAAAATCCGCATAAGCCTAAACGCAGGAAGAAATGCCTCTTCATCGGGTCTGCTGGAAGCTAGTTGGTGGATCAGGGATGGTAAGCCAGACGAATATAGAAAATGTGGTTGGGAGAAGCAATACGCAGCCACCTTGACATTCTGTCGAAAAATGATGAACATCCTGCATCACATCCTAGCCGTTACCGGGGCAATCTCCCATTGCCGCCAAGGGCTCCGCGACACGACCCGGGGGGGGATTTCCCTCTTAAGGGAGCCATTTCTCCATGAGGTCTTCATGCGGTGTGCACGAAACAACTATTCGGCGGTCTCGCTTGTCGCAGTTTGTCTTCTTTCCCTGGCGCTCCCGGCGGCCTTCGCGCAGGTCAGGCAACCATACGTGGAACGTGTCAGCGCAACTCTGCCCGTCGTGCCGGCCCTCGCGGCGGTAGCCTTTGACGGATCGCATCAGAGAGTCGCTCTGGGAACGGCCAAAGAAATCCAGCTCGTCGACGGATCGACCTTCAAAGTTGTGGCAACTTTGCCACTCGAGCAGCCTCCCACGACAATCTGCTTTACGCGCGACGGCGCGTTTCTCTACGCGGCAACTTCGAACGGCCAGACGAGTCGCTGGAACCTCCAATCGAGATTGAAAGATAGAGGATTCACGATTCGCACGCCGGGTCTTCTCACGCTGACAACCACGGCGCAAGGTCATCTCCTCTCGAGTTCCACCGACGGCGCTCTCCGGGTCACGGATCCGACTTCCGGCAGCGAGTTGGCTTCGTCACAGTTTGAAACAGGCCTTGTCGCCTATGATCTCGCCACTCCGGGGAAAACACTTCTGGTTGCAGCTCCCGACGGAGTCATCAAGCTCCTCTCCGTTCCCGCCCTGGAAGGGGCGCGGAGCGCGAAAACAAACCTGCCGTTGTCAGCCGTGAGAGTGAGTGAGGACGGAAAGGTTGCCGCCCTGGCCGCAAGGGACGGACATGTTCAGCTCTGGGATCTGGAGTCGCTGAATCTCATCGGAACCCCCGGCGACAAGATTGGCCGTGTGAGGGCGCTGGCGTTCGATGCGAAGTACCGCTGGCTGGCGGTGGCGGCGGACAGTTCTATCGGTTTGTACGATCTGAAATCGCGAACGCTGGTGAAGGAGCTTCACGAGCGGAATCTGCAGTTCAGCGCGCTTTCCTTCCTCGGCGATGATCATCTCTGGGCTGTGACGGTGAAAGGAGAGATCGCAGTATGGAAAGTGCTGTCGGAGCCTCCCGATTCGGATTCACCTGTCATCACCATGACGCAGCCGGTGCCGGCAGGATCCGGTCCTCCGAAGGTGTACGCACGCTCGGTCGAGATCGAAGTCATGGTCGAAGACAAAAGTCCGTTGAAGAGCGTTGTCGTCGGAGGAATCGATAAGCCGGTCGAATTGAAAGAAGTTCGCGGAACAGCTCCAGACGGATCGGCCAAACGGTACGCGGCGGTTGTTCTGCTTTCGAAGGAAGGCTTGAATTCGTTTGAGGTGCGGGCGACCGATGAGTACGGAAACGAAGGGCGGACGACGGCGGCCATCCTGCGGCTTTCTGATCAGGATGCCGTGGAAGTCGTCGGACCGGGGAACAACGCCGAGACAGACAGCATCGCGACCGTGGTGAAGTTCCGGCCATGGTTCAAAGTCGAATCGTACAAGATCGTTGTCAACATGCAGGACATGGTCGACGGAAGCGGCCTGAGGAAAAAGCCGGGCGATCTCTTCGTGGAAGGCGTGCCCCTCGTTGCCGGATACAACCAGATTCAACTTGTGGTCGCCGGCGCGAAGGGGGAGAAGATCTCGAAATCCTTCGGTGTCACGCGCAAGGTGATTGGCGCGATTGCGTCAAATCCTGGCAGCCTGGTGCCAAAAAGCAGAGACGCCAAGGCTGAGCCGCAAAGGTGGGCTGTCGTTGTCGGGACTTCGGAATACTTGAACAGGGGTGTCGCGTCCCTGAAGTTTGCCGACAAAGATGCTGAATCGTTCGCGAGATTTCTGCAGACTCCGGAGGGAGGAGGCTTCCAGCCGGATCACATGCGCATTCTTCTCAACAAAGATGCGACACTGGCAAAACTCCAGGAGGCCCTCATCGATTTCCTGCAGCAGGCGATCGACAAGGATCTCGTGATCATCTACTTCGCCGGTCATGGGCTTCCAGATCCCGCGCGTCTCCAGAATCTCTACCTCCTGACATATGACGCGGATCCATCACGTCTTGGAACCACCGCATTCCCGATGTGGCAAATCAAAGATGTATTGGAGCGGTACATTTCCGCGAAACGCATCGTGGTATTTTCGGATGCCTGCCACAGCGGCGGCATCAGCGTTGATTTTGCCACGCGGGGGATGGACGCCACGAAATCGAATCTCATCAATCAGTACCTGGCCGACCTGTCGCGGACGAAAGAGGGAATCGTGATCTTCACCGCAAGCGCTGCCGGAGAAGTCTCGCAGGAGATTCCCGAGCTGGGCCACGGAATCTTTACGTACTTTTTGCTGCAGGGAATGAAGGGGGAGGCGGACTTCAACAACGACTATACCGTCACCATCAATGAGCTGATGCAATATGTGGAGGATCAGGTAAAACGGAAGACAAAGGGTGCACAGAATCCGATGCGAAGCCAGACGGTGTATGACAAAGACCTGACCATTTCTCAAATCGCCCATTAGGGATTGGTAGAAAAGACGTGCCACTCCCGCATCCATAATACAATCAAAAAGAGCGGGATGCCGCAAAGTGGCAGAAGACACCCCGCCCCCGCCAGACCATCAACGTTCTTCGTTGGCGGGCTGGCGACTGCCGTCAGGCGGCCCCGTCGTACGGTCCGCTTTCAAGGATCCCGCAACATGGCGGGATCCCAAAGAGCGGGAGATCCCGTACAGCGGGACGGGAAAGTCACGAAGGAGTATGAGGGAGAAAGAAGTTTGAACATCTTTACTTAGTGACTTTGTGCCTTTGTAGCAAATATCGTAGGAGGAAATGCTCCATGCGTAAACTATTCTCAGGCAGAGGTCTTTACATCCTTTGCGTGCTGGTTGTCCTGGCTGCCGGATTTGGAGCTGCGAGCGGGCAGGAGAAGGACAACATCGGATTTGAATGGGGATTCGGAGCTCTGTCCGGATCGGCCAAGGAGCCAAGGCTCGCATCCATCGCGAGAGATACGACGCTGAAGTCGGGAGACCAGGTCAAAATGGTCGTCAGGTTGACGGCCCGGTGCTTTGTGTACGTGGTCCACGAAGACCCCTCCGGCGAAATCACTCTCCGGTTCCCGTATGACCTTCAACAGTTTACCGCTGACTACAAGGTCGGAAAGAACTATTACATACCAAAAGGAAGGCCGTGGTTTCAGCTGGACGAGAAAGTCGGGAGGGAGACGTTCTACCTTCTCGCTTCCCCCGGCCGTTTGACTGACCTCGAGGGACTTCTCGCGAAGTATCAGTCATCTCCGGCGACCGGTAAAGCAGCTCTGGCGAAGGACATTGTTTCGGAAATCCGGAATGTCCGCAAGCGGTTCAAGACATTTACGACGACTGCGGAGAGACCCATTTCCATTGGAGGTAATGTCCGCGGACTCGACAGCCCGGGAGCAGGACGTCGACCGGATGTCGCATCCATCACGACCGAAATCTCGGCCAACAACTTCTACGGCAAAACGATCACCGTTGACCACAAGTAAACGGCACGTCACGCGCAATACGGTGTATCTTGTCATCGGCGCGTGCATCGGTGTCCATCTTCTCTTCGCCCTCTTCCCGAACGTCTTCGTTGCTTGGAACGCGCAGACGAGCGACAGGCTTTTCGTCTTCCGATCCGGATCCGATGCGCTCCGTCCCCGCTACGACAGCACGATCGTCCATGTCGATATTTCCGACAAAACATTTCAGGAACTCCAGTACTCCTACCTGAATCGTTTCCAGTACGGACGTGTCGCGCAGAGCCTGGGTGAAACCGGAACAGCTCTTCAGATCTGGGATTTCATTTTCCCTGCCCGCACAAATCCTTCCGAAGACAGTGTCTTCGTCGCCGGTGTGGCGAAGGCTGGAAACGCGTACTTCGGCCTGGCGTTCAACCTCGCGCAGGAGCACCGCACTCCCCGTCGGAGCCGGAACGACCAGATCGATCGCTACGTCGATTCAACGGAATGGAAGATTTTCGTTGAGGGATCGGTGGATCGTCTCTTCGAAGGCGTCGATCCGAAAATCACGTTTCCGGCCCTTGCTGCTGCGTCACGCGGCCTCGGCTATCTGAACATCAACTTCGACCGTGACGGTGTCTACCGGAGAGTCCCGCTGCTCTTTCGCCACGGGACTGCGTTCTATCCCAGCTTTGCATTCCGGGCTGTGTGTGATTACCTGAGCGTGCCGCCCGATCGCATCGAACTCAGAGCCGGAACGAGTATCACGCTGAAGGGCGCCCGCCGTCAGGGCGGCAGCGCCCGGGATATCATCATTCCGGTCGACGAATCGGCCTGCATGCTCGTGAACTATATCGGGCCGTTGCAGCGCTCAGACACTCTCTACTCCATGCTCCACATTGATTTTGCGGACATCCTCCGTGCGTCCGATGACCGGATGGAGCTTGATATCTGGCGGGATATGCTGGAGGGGAAAATTGTTGTTGTCTCCGAAGTCGCTACGGGGGCATCGGATGTCGGGCCGGTTCCCACCGACAACCAGTTCCCCCTGAGCGGAGTCCACTCGAATGTTCTGAATACCATCCTGACGGAGAACTTTCTGAGAGAGGCGTCCGGGCTGGAAACCCTGGGCATCGAAGCCGTCGTCGTCATCGTGCTTGTCTTGTTCTCTCTCGGTCTCTCGTCCCGGAATTACTCTCTCGGGGCCGTCGGCTTGATCGCCGGGTACTTCCTGGTGTCTGCCGTCGCGTTCCTCTATTTCAATCTGATCCTCGATGTCCTCCGTCCGGTGCTTCAGATCGGCACCTCCGCGTTTACGGTGGTTGCATACCACTACGTTGTCGCACAACGCGAGAAACAATCGCTCCAGCGCTCGTTCGAAGCCTATTTTCCTCCGACGGTGGTCAAGCGCATCATGGCAAATCCGGAGCTGATCACGCAGAAAGGTCAGAAGAAAGAGCTCACGATTCTCTTCAGCGACATCAAGAGCTTCACGACGTATTCATCGACCATGACACCGGATGAGATTCAGAAAGCCCTGAACGAGTATTTCGAAGCGATGGTGGAGATTGTCTTCAAGTATGAAGGGACCGTGGACAAGTTCATCGGTGACGGTCTCATGGTCTTTTTTGGAGATCCGGAAGATCAGCCCGATCATGCACTCCGGTGTGTCCGGGCGGCCATTGAGATGCAGCAGAAGACCCGCGCCATCAGAGAGCAGTGGGAGCGGGAGGGAAAATTCCCGCTCCAGATCCGGATCGGCATCAACAGCGGCCCGGTCGTCGTAGGCAACATGGGATCCGCGCGGAGGCTTTCCTATACAGTCCTCGGTTCGGATGTCAATCTCGCGCAAAGGCTTGAGTCCAATGCTCCCATCGGCGGTATTCTCATCTCACATCGCACGTTTGAGTTGATCAGCGGTGCTGTGCCTGCCAAACCGCTTGAACCGATCAAGGTAAAGGGTTTGGATGTGCCGATCGCTGTGTATGAAGTTCCGGTATGAATTCCCGCGTGAACATCTTCGCGGCCGATCCCGAATCGGCTCCTAAATCCCTCGTCGCTTGCTTTTCGCTTCCACTTTTCTGATATTTTCTGCCACGAATTCGCCGGAAGCCATCTCAAAAGTTTTCACGTAAAGGCCTGCCTGCCGGCAGGCAGGCGCAAAGTCCCGGTTCTGGATTTCGCCTCTAAGCGGGGTTCAAAGAGCGAACCGCAAAGGAGAGAAACATCTCAATATTGTCGGCGACATCAAGTGAGAATCCCTTTTGTTGAGAAGTTGTCTTCTAAAATGGTATTGGTCTGCAAACTGTTTTGTTCCGGCTCAATCTCTCGAGACTCGTAACTCTCAACCCGAAAATCGCAACTCGCTTTCTTTTTCAACTTGTCCGCCAG
>DOWV01000226.1:62902-69503 GCA_003519375.1 Bacteroidota bacterium | reverse complement strand
CGCCTTCGGCGGAAAACTCGAAACCTGAAACTTGAAACCTGAAACTCTCAAAAGGCTGAGCCGTCGTTCCTGGACTGTTCCGCAGGCGCTGCAGTTCTGCGAGAAGCTGGCGCGCGATCATTACGAGAACTTCCCGGTTGCTTCGGTTTTGACGCCGAGGGAAAAACGACCGTACGTTTACGCCATTTACTCTTTTGCACGTATTGCCGATGACTACGCCGATGAGCCCGGACTATCCACCGCCGAGAGGATCGACAGCCTTGTTGAGTGGGAGGAACAACTTCTCGAGGCATACCGCGGTCAGGCGAACCATCCGGTTTTCATCGCCCTCCGGGAAGCAGTCGAGAGATTCGGGATTCCGGCAGAGCTGTTTCAGGCGCTGCTGAAGGCATTCAGGTCGGACGTAACGACCAACCGCTATGAGACTTTCGAGGATGTCCTCGGTTATTGTGCGAATTCCGCCAATCCTGTCGGGAGGCTCGTGCTCCTCCTCTACAATTACCGCAGTGAGACAATGATGGAATTGTCCGATTCCATCTGCACGGCGCTCCAATTGACGAACTTCTGGCAGGACGTGAGTGTTGACTTGAAGAAAGATCGGGTGTACATTCCATTAGAGGATATCCGGGAGTTTGGGTATTCTGAGGAGGAATTGTTTCAGCATCAGCACACTCAGGCCTTCAAAGACCTGTTGTGTTACGAGGTTGACCGGACGCGGGATATGTTCCGCGAGGGAAAGCCGCTTTTGCACGAAGTTGGAAAGGACCTGGGATTGGAACTCCGCCTCACGTGGAACGGAGGCATGCGAATTCTGAAGAAGATTGAGCGGTCCGACTATCATGTCCTTGTGAATCGCCCGACACTTTCACTGTTCGACAAAGCTTCGCTTCTTCTTACCTCACTGAAGGGATAATTGCCCGTGCCGGCACATGCTGTTGACATAGGTTTGCCTGAGTTGACGGCGACCCGGAAAAGCAATTTCCTTCTCCCGATTCTTTTCCTGCCGCCTCCCAAGCGGGAGGCCATTGAGACGATCTATGCGTTCTGCCGCTATTCGGATGACATTGTCGATGAAGAAGCGGATGTGAAGGAGAAGTACCGCCGGCTGCTCATTTGGACGAGCGAGCTCCAGCTCGCGCTTCAGGGTGTTTCCCGCTATGCGTTTCTGAACCGGCTCGTCAGCGTCATCGAAAAATTCCATATTCCGACGCACCATTTCCTCGACCTTCTCAAAGGCATGGAGATGGATCTGATGAAGAACCGGTACGAGTCGTTTGAAGAGCTTGAGCAGTATTGTTACCGTGCTGCATCGACGGTCGGACTGATTTGTGCCGAGGTGTTTGGCTATCATCACGAGCGGACAAAGGAATACGCGGTCAATCTCGGCATTGCGCTCCAGCTGACCAATATCCTGCGCGACATCAAGACCGACGCGAAAAAAGGACGCATCTATATTCCCAGGGAAGACCTCCGGCGGTTCGGCTATACCGAGGAAGAACTTCTCAGCTCGACCTACAACGACCGATTCTGCGAGCTCATGGAGTTCGAATGCCAACGCGCCCGCGAATACTTCAAGAAAGCAAAACGCTGCCTGGCAGAGGACGACAAACCGCTCTTCACCGCCGCACGTGCGATGGGAAACATCTACTACCTGCTCCTTCTCCGTATCGAGCGCGCACACTATGATGTGTTTACCAAACGGATCCGCCTCGCTTCTCCGGTCAAGTTTCTCGTCGCTATGGTGCTGCGCCTGCGCAACAAGCTTCCAAAGAATTTCCACCGGTACATCCGGACTGAACTTCCGGCTTGATGCCTGCCCTCCCACTTCGACGTTCGAAATTGGATATTCGGTGTTCGATATTCCCGGAGGTCTATCCCTTTCTGCAGCTGGTTCCGATGAAGACCGAACATCGATTAACGAATAACGAATTATGAAGTTTGATGTGCTTGTCATCGGCGGCGGACTCGCCGGCCTCAGCGCGGGTGTCGATCTCGCGTCGCGAGGAATCTCCGTACTACTTGTTGAGCAGCGTCAGCATCTCGGCGGCCGGACGTACTCCTTTGTCGATGAAACGACCGGCGATGTCGTTGACAACGGCCAGCACCTCCTCATGGGATGCTACGAGGCAACACGGTGGCTCCTGAAAACAATCGGGTCCGATTCGCTCGCCGCTCTCCAGCCGAACCTTCATATCGATTTTCTCCATCCACTTCGTGGTGCCGCTGCGCTTCACTGCCCTTCTCTTCCTGCCCCGCTGCATCTGCTCGCCGGCATGATGTCGCTTCGCACGCTTACACTGCCGGACAGGTTGAAGCTCCTGCGCGTCGGGATGGAATTGCGAAAAGACCCGAAGCGCGTTGAACCCGCCATCGCGGGCCTTACGGTCCACCAGTGGCTTGATTTGCTCGGCCAGTCAGAGGAGAACAAGAAATATCTGTGGGATATCATTGCCATAGGGAGCCTGAACGATGATCCCAAAGAGGTGTCGGCACTCCTGTTCTATAGAGTATTGAGGAGCGCCTTCCTTGGAAGAAAAGAAAATGCCTCGCTTCTGGTTCCACGCGTCGGTTTAAGCGAGTTGTTCGTGGATCCCGGCGCCAGGTTTATCCGATCGCGTCAAGGCGAGATCATGCTGGGATGCGGCGTGGATGAGAGCCTCCTCGACGGATCACATTTGACCGGAGTACGGTGTTCCGACGGCCACATTCGCGAGGCGCGGGCGTTCATCAGTGCCGTTCCGTGGTACGCCGCGTCGCCGCTCTTTTCGAATGCGGCCGGGAGACTGGGGTGGGTTGTCAACGGCCATTTGCAGTCTTCGCCTATTGTCACCATCAATCTGTGGTTCGATCGGATTGTGATGGATCAGGAATTTGTCGCCTTGCTCGATTCGCGAGTGCACTGGGTATTCAACAAATCAAAGATCTATGGAAAGCAGAGCCCGATCCGTCAATATCTATCCCTCGTCATTAGCGGTGCCGGTTCCCTGGTGAACCTGAGCCCAGAGGAACTTGTCCATGCCGCTCTTGACGATCTCCACAGGTATCTTCCGCGAACGAAAACGGCGAACGTTGTTCATTTCCTGGTTCTCAAGGAGAAGCGGGCAACGTTTTCTCCGCGTCCTGACGTAGAGCAACACAGACCCGCGAGCGAGACACCGATCTCGAATCTCTTCCTGGCAGGCGACTGGACAAACACAGGCTATCCCGCGACGATTGAGGGGGCTGTTCTGAGTGGCCGGCGAGCGGCCGAGTGCGCGGCAAGGTTGCTGGGCAGGTGACAGGCGACTTTTGCTCAAGGTGTCACAAATCAAACCTTCAATCATTATGCGTTGATCCCCGAGCTCGATGGCGCTGCGATGAGAGATTGCAGATTGTCGATTGATGATTCCTGAGGTGGCGAGTGGTGTTGCCTGGACCCCACACGAATAATGGTCGGACGAATCCCCGTAGCCGCCCAGCCTAAATAAGCGGATCAATGCAATCCTGGAGGACCACGTATGAGGGCAAGTATATATGAAAGATATGGAGCGCCCGATGTTCTTCAATTGAAGGATGTGGCCAAGCCCGCGCCCAAAGACAATGAAGTCCTGATAAAAATATGCGCGACAACTGTAACATCAGGAGACTGGAGGGCGCGAAGTCTCAATGTGCCTGCCGGCTTTGGGCTTATGTCGCGTTTGTTTTTTGGTGTCTCGAGACCAAGGCAGCCTATTCTGGGAACGGAGCTCTCCGGTGTAGTTGAATCGGTCGGCAAAAGCGCAAGCAAATTCAAAGTCGGTGACAAGGTTTTTGCGTTTAGCGGTGCCGGCATGGGATGCTATGCTGAGTACAAATGCATGCCGGAAGACGGGGCGGTGGCTCTGAAGCCGGCCAACCTGACCTTCGATGAAGCCGCCGCAATGTCTTTCGGAGGAACAACGGCGTTGAATTTCTTCAAAAGAGGAAAACTCCAGAGCGGGGAAAAAGTACTCGTCAATGGTGCTTCCGGAGGGGTAGGGACAGCTGCTGTGCAGCTTGCCAGGCACTTCGGTGCAGACGTGACCGGGGTTTGCAGTGCCGCGAATGTGGAATTGGTGAAATCTCTTGGTGCCGCCCATGTCATCGACTACACCAAAGAGGACTTCACGCAGAATGGTGAAACGTATGACGTCATCATCGATACAGTCGGCACGGCTCCGTTCTCCCGCATCAAAAGTTCGCTCAAAGAGAGAGGACGCCTGCTTCTGGTTTTGGGTACGCTGCCAGACCTGCTTCAGATCCCATGGGTGTCGATGACGAGCAGCAAGAGAGTCATCGGCGGTCCGGCAACCGAGCGCGCCGAGGATTTGCGTTTCCTCGCGAAGCTGGCGGAGGCGGGAGAATTCAGACCGGTCATCGATCGGCGCTATCCGCTTGAGCAGATCGCCGAGGCACACCGCTACGTCGACACCGGGCGCAAGAAAGGAAATGTCGTTATAACTGTTGCCCATGACGACTGAGCCAGGGAACACCGGTTACGCAGGCGGGCAGTCGATGAACTTTTCCTACTCACGTGTGGCGGCCCGCCAAAGACGAATCATGACGGGCGGATATGCCTAAGCGTTCGGAGGTGCTGACTTGCCAGCTGCGCCCTTTCTAGATTTCACTTGGTTGACGGTGGTAGGTTTGTTCCGGTACTTACGTCGGTAATCGAGTCACAAGGAGACCTGACGATGCGAACTTCCATTGTGGTGAGAATCCTGTTTGGACTGGTGCTGTGCTTGCTGTTTGCGCTGCAGGCATATGCTCATCCCGGCTCCGGGATTGTCGTTAACAAACAGGGCGAAATCTTCTTCACCGACACCGGCAGGGGAGTATGGAAGATCGACAGGCAGGGTAAACTCACTTACCTGCCTGCGTCGCGCTTTCATTGGATGGCTCTCGACGAGGCCGGGAGCTTCGCGGGATCCCGGAAGAGCTTCGGGGAATGGTTCGAAAGAGTATCGCCGGAAAATTCAATACCGATTATTATCACGTGCTCCGATTTTCCGTGCACAATCGGTCGGGACGGGAATCTCTACTACGCCGACACACGCCCCGCTGCGCCACGAATCATCAGGAGAACTCCGGATGGGAGTGAATCAATCGTTGCTGCCGGCGAAATGTTCCAGAACGTGAGCGGCATCGCCCCCGGACCTGACGGCTCTCTTTACATTACCGACGCAGGCCGCCCTGATGCGAGCGTAATCCGAAAAATCGCGATGGACGGAACGATCTCTGCAATTGCGAAGGTCCACGTCAGCAAGAGCGGCACCGGTAATCCGCCGCCAGAGACTGAGGTGAGTCATTGCCGTGGATTGGTCGTTGATTCGAGTGGAGTGACATACGTGGCTGCGACCGGGAGCCGCGCGGTGCTCAGGATTACACCTCAAGGAAAGGTAAGTGGCATACTCCAGTCGGAGGGTTCATGGTCACCGACCGGGGTGACACTGTTTGAGGGTGAGGTGTATGTGCTGGAATGGAGCGATTCGCCTGCGTCCCAAACTGAGGTGCGCGAAGCGTGGGTGCCGCGGGTTCGGAAAATCGGGCGTGACGGAATGATCACGACACTGGCTACTGTGTCGCGGTAAGCGAAAAGGTCATTCCATCATTTCTCCTGCGTTCCGTGGAGTCCGATCGCGAATCGGACGCTACATCAGTATGACCTCAGAACGGATTTCCGCTTTGCGTCCTTCTCGTCCTCTGACAGGTTCGACTTATTATCATAGACTGCCGATTCCCACGCTCCATAAACGGGATTAGGCAGCACGATAAACCTCGATCCAAACTCCTCTCTGAGCTTGTCGGACTCAGCAAACCGGCCGGCGACACTCTTATTCTCGAATACATTCGACAAATCGTTCAGGTTATCTCCGAGAAGCAAAACTATCTCATGGTTGGCTGCGACAGACTTTCTGCGGTCTTCCTTGGATCCGTCATCGCCCATGAGAAGGACATGGGATTCCTCCGCTTGCGGAAAGCCGGCGGTCTTCAAATTGCGGACTGTTGCCTTCAGCATCTTCGTCGTGCGGTTTGAGATGTAGAAGATCGCGACTCCCCGCGAAGCTGCGTACTGCGCGAATTCGAGCGCTCCTGGAAGAGCTTCCTCCTTCGCCGCCTCAATCCACTCATCATAGCGGTAGGGGAATAACTTGTTCGCTTTGAGGAGCATGACGGAGTGTGGACTGTCGTCGAGGATGGTATCATCGATGTCGAAAACTATCGCCCGCTTTTTCCTGTTGCTCTGTGAACGAAGATCATTGTCCAGTATGAGCCTGGCGGTATTGAATGCCTGGTAGTAGAGAGCGCGGCACTCGGCTGAGGTCTGGAACCAAACGAGAGCGAGAGTCGTGTGCTCATAAACCGAGGCCGGTCGTTCTTTCATAGCTACCCTGCCATCCATACCCATGCAGAGAAGCAAGATCACGGTGGAGAAAACCGCCGCGCGATATTTGAAATTCTGCATTGTCATCCGATTCCATCCTCAATTATTCCATCGTTCCAGAAGGTCCGATCGGGGATCGGACCCTGCAACTCCATCCTTCGACTCCGGTCGTCCCGACTTCGTCGGCACGACCTTCGCTCAGGATGCGATCCTCATTGT
>DOWV01000226.1:54021-62665 GCA_003519375.1 Bacteroidota bacterium | reverse complement strand
CTACTCTAATACTCCATACTCCCTACATCATTCCTTGCGGATCGACATCGATGATCATCTGAACGGCGCGGTTTTTGCCGAAGGGGGAGGCTCCGTACTGCTGTCGGGTAAGCTGCAGGGCCGCACGCATCTTAACGCCGGCTGGATCGGTCGATTTGAGATTCTTGACTACAAGGTGCTTGCGATACAGGTTCTTGATCTTCGGTATCGCTGCATCCGCGGGGCCGAGGACGGAAAACCAGGTTCCGGCTTTCGGCATAAGAAATTCGGAGAATTTGTTGACGTGCTGCGTTACATCACTCTCGCTTGCGCCGCGGAACTCGATCAATACAATCCGTGAAAAAGGCGGATAATCGAGCTCGCGCCGGTACTCCAATTCCTCCTTATAGAACCCTGCAAAGTCGTGCGAAGAGGCATGTTTGAGGCTGTAATGTGCAGGCTGGAGTGTCTGAATGATCACTTCGCCTGTGAGCTTGCTCCGGCCAGCCCTTCCTGCGACCTGAGTCAAAAGCTGAAACGTCCGTTCTGAAGAACGAAAATCCGGAAGCAGCATTTGGGTATCGGCAGAGATGACACCAACGAGCGTGACGCGCGGAAAATCGAGCCCCTTAGCGACCATCTGAGTGCCGAGAAGAATATCCGCTTCGCCCCGGCCAAACTGCGTCAGAAGTTTGTCGTGCGCCCCCTTGCGGGTAGTGGTATCCAGATCCATTCGGAGGACACGGGCCTCAGGCAACAGCGTGTTGAGCTCTTCGTGAATCTGTTGAGTCCCGAATGCATGGTGACGGATCTCCGTCCCTTTACATTTTGGGCATACGTTTGGAGCCGCTTTAACGGATCCGCAATAATGGCAGCGGAGGTGTTTCTTCGTAACATGATAGGTGAGCGTGACGTCACAATTATCGCACCGTTCAACGTAGCCGCATTCAAAACACTCCACGACGTGCGAAAAACCTCGCCTGTTCTGAAGCAGGATCGTCCCTTCCTTTTTTGCGATTCTCTCTTCGATCTGATGCTTCAGAAGTCTTGAGATGGAAGGCATCGGAGGCAACTTGGTCGTCCAGGTCCCCTTCTCTTTTCGGTCCTTCTTGAATTCCTCGTATCGCTCTTTCCGCTCGCGTGCCATGTCAACGATCTCGATCGCCGGCAATTGAGCATCATCAACCCGCTCCGGGAGCTCGAGGAGCTTGTATTTTCCGTTAAGCGCATTGTAATAGCTTTCGGCGGACGGCGTAGCTGATCCGAGAATGACGACCGCATTGTTCATGGATGCCCGGACGATCGCCACATCGCGGGCATGGTAGCGCGGGGAAGAATCGTACTGCTTGTACGACGACTCGTGCTCTTCGTCGACGACGATGAGGCCGATGCTCGCGAGCGGGGCAAAGATCGCCGAGCGCGGTCCAATGACGATCCTGATTTTTCCGGCGCGTGCAAGGCGCCACGTATCGTATCGTTCACCAATGGACATCTGACTGTGCATCACTGCGACATCTGTCCCGAAGTGTGATTTGAACCGGCGCACCGTCTGCGGAGTCAGTGAAATCTCCGGCACCAGAACGATGGCGTTTTTTCCCTGCGCCAGCGCGCGGCGAATGGACTCTATATAAACCTGCGTCTTGCCGCTGCCTGTGATGCCGTGGAGGAGAAACGTCACATGCGAGTTTATCCGGAGCGCTTCCGATATCGCTGCCAGCGCTGCGTCCTGGTGCGGATTCAACGTGATCGAGATGGGTTGATCGGAAGTCCACTCATCACCGCCTCTGAGAACCTCCCGCTCCTCGATGGTGAGTAATCCCTTCTTCTCCAGTGATTTCACTGCGGAGAGCGAGATGCGAAGTTTGCGGATCAGGGAGGTGACTCCAAAGGGGCCGTCTGTGCGTATCAGCTCGGTCAGCACCTGTTGCTGAGCGGGCGTAAACTTCTTCGCTGCGGCCGGGGCCGGCTCCTGTGATTGAAGAGCCGCTTTCCCGGCAGCAGTAAGAGTCGCAGCGTTCTCAGTCTTCGGCTTGGCGGTACGGCCGAGGTGTTCCTCCAGCAGAATCCATCCCCGCCGCTCCATCTCGTTCAGGGCGGCGCGGATGCTCTTTGCCCCGGCCCTGGCCTGAACCTGGGAAAGCGAGAGCTCGCCAGATTCCTTCAGCGCTCGCAGTATCGCGTGCTGGATCTTCGCAGTTCGCTTTGTCTCTTCGAGGAGGGTGTCGACATTGTGTGCAACAAGCCTGACACGCACTTTGCTGCTTGTCGACAGGCCTTGCGGCGTTGCGGCTTTGAGCACCTCACCCCAGGGAGCGAAGTAGTACTCTCCGATCCATCGCGTCAATTGGAGCATTTCTGAGGAAAATGCCGGTTCCGTATCGAGGACGTCGAGGATGCTCCTCAGAGAAGCAATCGTCGAACTCTTTGGGAATCCGATGACGATGCCGGAGAGTTTCTTTTTTCCAAACGGAACCAGAACGCGGCTTCCCATGCTGACGCTGCCTGTGAGCTCGGGCGGGACAGTGTACGTGAACGTTCTGTCGAGAGGTACCGGAAGGGCGATATCAACGAGAGTTTGTGTCATTATGCCAGTTCAACTGAGTCGCCTCATTCTCCGAGAATACTAATCTCCGTGGAACTCTAGACCTTCACTTTGTGAAAGTTGTCACCCACAAATTCAGCAGTTCGCACCAACTTGAGAAAGATCATTGCCCCGCGCTTGCCCAAGAACCTGAGCTCCCGAAATCGCTGGCGGTGTGCGGTGGAAGGTCAACCAGCGGGTTTAATTCCGGCGCCCATGTTGTGACAACTGGAGATTGCAGAGTTCTCGGCGCCGGAATTACGGCCTGAGCGAGGCAGAACCATCACGTGTGTTGCGATTTCGGGGAGTTTTTCCCGCCTCCCAAGATCCCGCCTCGGAGCTGGATCCAAGAGCGGGACTTTTTCCCCATTTTCTTTTCTGAAAAGAAAATGGGGAACCTAGTGTTAGCGGTACAGGCTCGTCGATAGAAATGTAACAGACGCACATCACCAGAAAACGTCGGCGGCGACTATCTGAGCCACACCGGGTTGAGCTGGTGAACCTCATTCCTACTGCCGGAATTCCGATTCGAGAATCCGGTACACTTCTCTGAGAGGGAGGTTCTTCTCTTTTGCCAATCGTTTGCACTCTTCGAATTCCGGTACGAGAATTTCCTGCCCATCGACGACAACGGCTTTTGCCACGACGGACCCGAGAGAAGTGTCGAGCCTCCGCTGCGATCGTGGAAGTTTGCGGCGCTCGAGATGATGGATGCGAACGCCGAGTGTCGTGGTCTCGCGGAACAGCAGCGCCAGCATTGCGTCCAGTCTTGTTTCTTCAGCGAGTACCGTCAGAAGAATGCCGGATCGTCCCTTCTTCATGACGATCGGCGTCATGTATGCGTCGAGTGCGCCTGCATTCAGCAGCTCCTCGACAACGAAAGGATGGATCTCGGGATTCATGTCGTCCACATTTGTTTCAATGGAGACGACCGAGTCGCGGTCATACGACGCCTCATAATCGCCGACAACGAGACGAAGGAGATTGGGGATTTGAGGGATGTCCCGGCTGCCTGACCCATAGCCAATCCGATCAACGCGGATCTGTTCGGCCGACAAGGTCCCCGATGACAGCGCTTTGATAATCGCGGCTCCGGTTGGAGTCGTCAGTTCGAAGGGAATATCAGAGAGAACGATCGGGTATCCTTTAAGGATTTCAAGCGTCGCCGGAGTTGGAATCGGCATGGGTCCGTGCTGCGTGTTCACGGTGCCGCCGCTTCCCACTTTGACAGGAGAGGAATACACGCGGTCAATCTTCATCTGCTCCAGGCATATCGCCGTGCCGACGATGTCGACGAGCGAATCGATTGCGCCAACTTCATGGAAATGGATCTTCTCTATAGTCGAGTTGTGAACCTTCGCTTCTGCAACTGCAACTTCATAGAAGATTTTCTTTGCGCTTTCTTTGATGCCCGGACCGAGATCGCTTTTGTCGATGATCGCCTCAATGTCGGCCAGGTGCCGGTGATATTTTGGCGCGTCGGAGATGACGACATCTGCTTTGATCGCGGAAATGTTGTTCCGCTTCACATGCTGTGCGGTCAGTTCAAAGCCCGTCAGGCGAAGTTTCGCCAGCTCGCTGATCAGCGTGTCGAGTGAGACCCCGGCATCAATGAAGGAGCCCAGGGTCATATCGCCGCTGATGCCGGCAATCGTGTCGAGATATGCGATTCTCATGCTCTTATCCATCCGTTGTTGAAATCAGCGCGGCGCGCTTACCGCTGAAGGGCGGTTTCCAGGTATTCGATAAACCTCTGTGTCGCTCCTACATTCTCTTCGACCAGGCGCTGCGATTCTGCACCCGCCCGCAGCCGTGCTTTCTTGTCATTGAACATTTTGCGAAGCTCGGCATAGCATTGCTCGGCCTGCGTGACGACGATTCCGCCGCCACGCCTTGCAAGCTGCAGTGCCTCCTGTGAGTTTTCGTGCTTCGGACCGTAAAGAACGGGAACCCCGTAGACTGCCGGCTCGAGAACGTTGTGAATCCCCTGCCGGAAGCTCCCGCCCACATACGCGACATCTGCATACTGGTAAAGCGATGTCAGGATGCCGATGCTGTCAACGAGTATGACGTTTTCGTTCGAGTAATCGTTGAGGTCGGAGAAGCGGATCGCTCGCATGGAATCACTCAACGCAAGTTCCAGGCGATCCAGTGTTGGCAAGGTGGGTTCGTGCGGGACCAGGATCATCAGCGCGTTCGAGTCGTGCCGGGCTATCCGCCGGAATGCCGGGAGGAGGACCGCTTCGTCTTCTTCCCAGCTGCTTCCTACCACAAAGACTTTCTTGCGTTTCAGGATTTGGGAAGGTATGAGGTGTTTTGTCTTGGCTTCGATGCTTCGCTGCCAGACCTGGTCGTACCGGGTCTCGCCAATGACGTGAAGTTCGGGATTGGTGAGGCCGAAGTTCTGAAACGCCTCGACGTCTGCCTGAGACACCGTCAGAATGGAGGTGATGTGGTCGTACACGTTGCGGTGGAAACTGCGCAACAGGGGATAATGGCGTGTGGAGTGTTTCCTGAGCGTTGCATTCGCGATCACGATCGGTATTCCCCGCCTGCTCAACTCCCATATATGGTTCGGCCAGGTATCATACCGTACCATGATTGCGATGGTCGGCCGGATGAGATCGAGAAATCGCCGTACGTTGGCGACGCTGTCATAGGGGAGGTACGTAATGAGATCGGCAAGTTTGTAATTTCGGGAAGGATCATAGCCGGAGGGTGAGAAGAAACTGACAATGATGTCGATGTCATCGTATCGTTTCCGGAGCTCCGCGATAATGGGCTTTGCCTGTTCAAACTCTCCCATGGAAGATGAATGAAACCAGAATCGGCGGCGTCGGGTGAGCCGTTGCACCTCCACCTCGAGACGCTCCATCATACCCCTTCGCCCTTTGATCCCGCGCCGAATCTTACTATTGAAAAGCGAAGCCGCCTGGAGCAGGAGCCAGAATCCCGGGACAGCCAGAATGTTATAGATGAGATACCAGAACCGTTGCATATGTGGATAGCGTCGTGGAGAGCTTCAGAGGTTGGGAGCAGATAGGAGGGTCCGATGAATCGGGACCAGCCTGTACGATGAAATTGTGGAATGGATCGGGAACGCGATGTCATTGTAGACAGAATTTGGGGTAAAATCAAGAAAAGTGGTTTCCTTGACTAAGTGAGTGAATCTTGCTATACTTCTTACTGCATCCAGACAATGCGTGTCAACGTCGGAGATCGTGATGTCCACCACCAGTACGCCGATGGAAGCGTTACGCAATTCCGTGGTCTTCAGGGGACTGAGTGATCATGAGTTGCAGCCTGTTGCAGCTCTTCTCAAG
Source organism: Bacteroidota bacterium (assembly GCA_003519375.1). Taxonomy (GTDB): domain Bacteria; phylum Bacteroidota; class Ignavibacteria; order UBA10030; family UBA10030; genus UBA9647. Next base: position 56,782 of record DOWV01000226.1, on the reverse strand, counting down.
GGTGAAAAGTTTCCAGCGGGTGCGGTGCTGATCGATGTGAACTCAAGGGTGGACCTTGTCTTCCTCATCGCGAAAGGCAAAGTCAGAATCTCGCGTCTCACCACCTACGGTGAGGAAACTACACTGAATATTCTCTGCGAAGGAAATCTCGTTGGGGAGTTCGGTGTCGTTGATGAACGGGGACGATCCGCCAGGGCAACCTGCATTGATCCGACGGAAGTCTACACGCTTTCCTCGCAAGAATTTGACAACGTCCTCACCTCGAACGCCCGTGTTTCCCGCAACCTGCTTCGTGAATTCACCGTCCGACTTCGCCAGGCGAATGATAACATCATTCAGCAGCTGGAGTTGGAACGTTCCCACACCGAAAGCCAGCTGGAAAAACTCTCCAAACTCGTCGAGGCCAGCAAGAGCGTCAACTCCACGCTCGATCTGGACAAGCTCCTGGGCCTGATCCTGGATGCAGCCGTAAAAAGCACGGAAGCGGATCGCGGCACGGTTTACCTGGTCGATTCCATCAAACAGGAGCTCTGGTCTAAGGTCTTCGGCGGCGAGAACATGGTGGAGATCAGGCTGCCTGTAGGCAAAGGCATAGCCGGGCACGTTGCGCGGGCAGGCGAGACCATCAATATCCCCGATGCATACAGCGATCCGCGGTTCAATCCTGATGTCGACAAGCGGACGGGTTATCGAACCCGGAACATCCTCTGTATGCCGATGAAAAACAAGGACGGCACCATCATTGGCGTCTTCCAGCTCCTGAACAAGCAAGACGGACCGTTTACGACCGACGACGAGCACTTTATCGACGCGTTCTCGGCACACGCCTCGATCGCCATTGAAAATGCGCGCCTGGCGCAGGAAATGGTCGCAAATGAGCGGTTGTCGGCTGTCGGACGAATGGCCAGCACCATCATCCACGACATCAAGAATCCCATGGGCACCCTGCGTGTGTATGCCCAGGTGATGAAGAAGAAGTCCGGTAATGAAGAAGCCGCAAAGCTGGCCGACGAAATGATCCACCAAGTGGACCGCTTTGTCAACATGACTCAGGAAATCCTCGATTTCACCCGGGGCGTCAGCTCCTCCAACATCCAGGATCTGGATTTTGGGGAAATCATGGGGAGTGTTCTCGACTTCATCGAGAAAGACCTGAGCAAGAACAACGTCAAGCTCCTGAGAAATACGCAGTATCTGGGCAACCTGAAAATGGACCAGGACAAGATGGTGCGCGTGTTCTACAACATCGCCAGCAATGCCCGCGACGCCATGCCCCAGGGTGGTGCACTTGAAGTTTCAACGGCGCCCGTCGACGGATACGTGAAGATTGAATTCAAAGACTCAGGCTCGGGCATGCCGGAAGAGGTCAAGAAGCGGATCTTCGAACCGTTCATGACCTATGGTAAGAAACATGGCACCGGGCTGGGAATGTCCATCGTGAAAAAAGTGATCGACGATCACAAGGGCAAGATCGAGATCGACAGCGAAATGGGCAAAGGTACCACCATTCGTATTCTACTTCCTCTCTAGGTTCTTCTTCAGCAGCCCTGACCGTCAGGGGTCATCAGGACATCACTCTCCCTGTCAGTGCGCATGAGTTCCATCCCATGAAAATCCACGTCGGTAAAAGTGAAATCACCGTCATCAGGGGGGATATTTCCGAACAGGAGACGGATGCTGTTGTCAACGCGGCCAACAATCATCTCTGGATGGGATCGGGTGTTGCGGGAGCTCTGAAGAGGAATGGTGGGGATGCGATTGAAGCAGAGGCGATCGCAAAAGGGCCTATTGCCATCGGTGATGCGGTGTCGACATCCGCGGGAGCGTTGAAGGCAAAGCGGGTTATTCATGCCGCGGTGATGGGCCAGGATCTTCACACAAATGCGGATTTTATCAAGCAGGCAACTCTGAAAAGTCTGAAGCTGGCGGATGCCGAGGGGCTTAGCTCAATCTCATTTCCGGCATTGGGAACCGGCGTGGGTGGTTTCTCGCATTTTCACTGTGCCAGCCTCATGATTGGTGCAGCCGTCGACTACCTGATCGGCTCCACAAAACTCCGGGAGGTACGGTTCGTCCTGTTCGATGACGAAGCGCGCGGGATATTCGAAAGCGAACTAAGACACCGCTTCAGCGCACACGGTCACTCGGGGCCCCCGGACCGCCGGCACCCCGGCTCTTCGCATCACCGCTGAGACAACTGCTTTCTGCGCCGCGCATGTCAGACCTGTCAGGTTTCAAAAACCTGACAGGTCTTTTCTTTGCCTCAACTCATCGCACGAAGGTGTGCTTCCACACTTTTCGCGAGAGCCTGCAGGTGATACCCGCCCTCGAGAACCGAAACGATCCTCCCGCCGCAGTATTGCCCGGCGATTTCCATCAGGAATTGCGTCATCCGCCCATATGATTCCTCGGTAAGGTGAATATCAGCGAGGGGATCATCACGGTGGGCATCGAATCCGGCGGAGATCACCAGGAGCTCAGGCTGAAAACGATGGAGCGCGGGAATAATTTGTGTCTGGAACGCGTTCAGATAATCCTTCTCAACGCTTCCGGCACCCATCGGACAGTTCAGCGTGAATCCCTCGCCTCGGCCGGTCCCGCGTTCCGGCGCCGAGCCGGTGCCGGGGTAGAAGGGGAATTGGTGCAGGCTGATGTAGAGCACTGAATCATCGTCGTAGAAAATCTCCTGCGTTCCGTTGCCATGGTGGACGTCCCAGTCGATGATCGCCACCTTTCTCAGACCATGTTTCTTTTGGGCGTA
>DOWV01000226.1:11884-53844 GCA_003519375.1 Bacteroidota bacterium | reverse complement strand
CCGGCGTGATGACCCGGCGGACGGACGGCACAAAATGCCCGCGTCAAATTGCCGGCCATGAGTTCATCGATCGCCTGGAGGACGCCGCCCGCGGCGAGGAGCGCAACATCGTACGATTCCTTCGAGACCCGCGTGTCGCCCCCGTCGAGAACAGGTTCCCCGTGCTGACAACGAACTTTGATCATCGATGTGTAACGTTCGGGGTGAACGGTGTGGATCCATTCGAGCGAAGGCACAGACGGATGGAGATGAGACATCGTTGCCCAGAGCGGTAGGGCAAGGAGATGTTGAACGAGCGTCTCGAGGCGTTGAGACTTTTCGGGATGTCCGGGACCCGTGTTGTGGTTCAGGTAGAAAGGGTGGTAGACGAAGCCAAGCTTGTTCATAGGATGCTCCCCCCGGAGGTGATTGGGAGTGTGATCAGCCGGTTTGTTGGAGCTTTCTCACCGCCAGCCAAAAGGCCAGGACTGAGAACACGACAAACGCCCCGGCTTCGAGCATCACGTCGCTCAACGTGCCGACGCCCACGGTCTCGAAGCGCAGCAGGTCGGTGTGCCAAGTCAGCGGGTTCAGGAGCGAGAGTGAGCGCAGCCAGCCGGGGACGCGGTCAAGCGGATAGAACACACTGCTCAGAAACATCAGGAGAAAATAGATCACGTTGATGACCGTGTTGTAGATGTCGTTGCGTTTTATCGTAAACGCAAAAATCGAGAGGAAAAAGAACCAACCGGCGGTTCCGGCGATCATCGTGATGACGATAAACAGGGCGGCACTCCAGGGAACGGAAACGCCGAGAAGGAGAACGCTGAATCCGACCGTCAGCACGGACTGAAGAACCGTCATGCCGCACTGAAAGAGGACCTTCCCGAGAAGAAATTCGGATCTTCGCATGGGGTACGTAAGGAATTCGTAGAGGATTCCGTTGTCGCGGTCGACGAAAAACCCATATGACTGGTTGAGGGCGTTTCCGAAGCAGGTCATCGCAAGGACGCCGGCAAGGAAAAAGGAGTTGTATCCGAGGGATTGATTCTCTACCATCAGCCCCTGGCCGAGCGCGCGGTCGAAGGCCACACCGAACATGAGGAGATACAACAAGGGGACGGCCAGCTCGAAGAATATCCACATCAGGCTGGTAGTCTGGATCAGGTATTCCCGGTAAACGACGGCGACAATCTCGCGCATCAGTTGGAGCCCGTCTGGTGATCGATCAGTTGGAGGAAGACATCCTCCAGGCTTGCCGAGGTAATCTCGAAATGAAGGAAGCCCTTTTGCTTCCGCGCCGCTGCAAGGAGCCTCAGTGTTTCCTCCTCATCGCGCATGATGACTTCTATGACTGAATTCCGTATTTCGACACTCACCGGCTGAAACGAGCGAATTGTTTCAAGGAGCGATGGTGTTGCTTCTCTGACTGTCAGGGTGAGGGAGAGGAGTCGAAGGCCGGCACCCTTGACCTCATGAATGCTCCCCAGAGTGATCAGTTTTCCGTGGTTCATGATGGCTACCCGGTCGCAGAGGACTTCCGCCTCGTCGAGGATATGCGTCGTGAGCACGATCGTTCGGCCTTTGCGCGTCTCTTCCTTGATGGCTTGAATCGTAGCACGTTTGTTGATGGAGTCCATCCCGGTGGTGGCTTCGTCGAGAAAGACCACAGGTTTGTCGATGAGGAAAGTCTTTGCGACCTGCACCCTCCGCTTCAGTCCTCCGCTTAAGTCCATTCCCTTCGCATTGAGGAACTCCGTGAGACTGAACAACTCGCATATCCGCCCCATTCGGAGCTGGATTTCATGGGCTGAGAGTCCGTGAAACCTGCCGAAAACGCGGAAGTTGTTGCGCACGGAAAGATGGAGCTCAAGAGCGTTTTCCTGCACAACGACACAGATTTGTTTCCGGACGCCGAGAGGATCGCGCACAACATCACATCCGGACACGCGGGCTGTTCCTTCTGTCGGCGCGAGAAGCGTGGTCAGAATCTTGATCGTCGTCGTCTTTCCTGCCCCGTTTGGGCCGAGGAGCCCAAAGATCTCGCCGCGTTGCACGGTGAATGACAATCCATCGACAGCACGCACAGGGGGCTGGTTCTTCCTCGTGTAAACCTTTACGAGGTTGTTGACTTCGATCGCCGCAGTGGTTTGCATAAGAAGACAGAGTTTTCGTTAACAGTGAAAAGAATCTACCAACATTTGCCGACTTTTGCTCGACTCCGCTGGAGCGTCCGCTTTGCTTTTGCCTGCCTCGGTCTTTATATTAACCGCGTTCCTGCGGCCCGAGTTGTAACACAGAGTTCCACGGAGATAGAAAAGAGAGATCCACAGAAAACTCATTCTCTGTGGACCTTCGTGCATTCTCTGTGGACATCTGTGTGACACTTCTTTCAATGCGACTGGACATGATAAGCACGACTCTTCATATTCCGCTTGGAGGCCAGTTCGGTTTCTGGCAGACCGTGAACAGCCACGGCTGGTGCGCGCTCGTTCCATTTGATGTCGATAAAAGCGAACAACGCCTCGGCAGGCTTCTCGAGTTACAGAATGGAACGTTGGTCAGGTGTTCTCTTCACCGGCGGTCGTCGAACCTCACAGCGGAACTGAAATCTGCCGGAAAGATTACGAAAGCAGAGAAAGATGAAGTCCGGAGGCAGCTCACGGAGTGTCTGAGGCTCGATGAAGATCTGTCCGAATTCTACACGGAAGCTCGCCGCCGCCCGCACTATCGCTGGATCGCCAGGCAACGTGCCGGCCGGTTGCTCCGGGCGCCGACGGTGTTTGAAGACGTCGTGAAAATGATCTGCACGACGAACTGCAGCTGGGCTCTCACTGAATCGATGGTGGGGAATCTTGTCAGAAATCTCGGAACACCCTTTGACAACGGAGTGCGATCATTCCCTTCGCCCCAGGCCCTGGCACAGGTCACAGAGAAGTATCTCAGGACGCACATCCGCACGGGTTATCGCTCACCCTACCTGCTTGAGCTGGCCACCCGTATTGCTGAGGGAGATCTGAAGATCGAACATTGGCGGTCTTCAACGCTCTCCTCGGAAGAGCTTTTTGAAGAGGCAAGGTCGGTAAAAGGAATGGGGACTTATGCTGCGGGCAATATCCTGAAACTTCTCGGTCGATATGACTATCTGGGACTCGATTCATGGGTCCGGGCGAAGTTCTATGAACTTCACAAGAAGGGGCGGCGGGTGAGCGACAAAACGATCGAGAGGCACTACGCTTCATTTGGAAAATGGAAGGGGCTTTTTTTCTGGCTGGAAATGACGCGCGAATGGTATGACCGGAAATTTCCGTTCTGAAGTATCCCCGACGCGTGTGAACGAGGTCAACCAGCAGCGATTTCGCTCTCTCGAATTTCAGATCGGGAAGTTTGAGCGCGGGCGCGGAGGTGCTGCATTCGTTCGTTTATGGAAACAGGAGCGGTTTGCCGCACAAGTCAAGAAAGCTCGTCGGGCAGTGCCATGAAGTGGACGGAGAGTGTACAACTCGAGATGCAGCAAGCGCGGGAAGCGCAACGGCAGGGGAATGGCGGAAAAGCCCGGACGTCTGCGCGGAGGGCGGTTGGACTTGCTTTGGAGGAGCTTCAGAGGAGATTTCCCGGAACAACCTACGGAAGGGATTTCATCGTACAGCTTCGATCGCTTGCGGTTGATCCAGCGGTGCCTGCGCCCGCGCGTGAAGCGGCGGACAGATTACAGGCGAGGCTGACACCTGACTTTCTTTCACGATCGGTGAACCCGGTGGAAGACGCCGAGATCATTCTCGCGTACATCTTTTCACGTCTGCCGTGAACGATCCTACAATCCCTCTGCCGCCATATACTCATCGATGTCGTAGCGGATGTTCTCCTCATTCTCTCCGCGCTCGGCCGATTTCCTGCAAGCCAGAAGGAACGGCAGGGCGATCACCGTGCTCAGTAGAACAAATCCGCCAAGAAATGTGAATCGCTTCATGATTTTTCCTCCGTTCATCATACTCCTGTGTTGCCTTGACGATCGAAGGGCCGTCGGGATTTCCCATCAGCGCCCTTCTTCCAAACCTTACGGAACTTGAGCGGGAAAGTTGGTGCGGACGAGCACAAACCCGCGACAAGCTCGGCGGTGAGGGATCCTTCGCCCGGAATTGGCAATTATCCCGCCTATCCTTCGCATTGCGGTTCCGATCGGGGGATCGGACGCCACTCCGTCGCACCATTCTCTGATCCATTGATTCGCGGCAGATCCGATCGCGGAGAGGACGCTTTGGGCATGCCTGCTTGGGAGTCCGATCTGGGGATCGGACTCTACCCAATCCCCCTCAACCACTATTATTCCAAATCGAGGTGTGCCATAAGCCTCATTCCCTCTCTGATCCGCCATTCTGGCAGGGGGTTTAAGCCTTGACTTTCATTACAGATGCGGATATATTGAGCACCGAAAGGTGTGGTACCGGGGGCAGGCTGGCGTTATTGACCGACTCTCATGAGGGCCAGCACCCATCCAACGACTGACTGCGCGACGAGAGACGTGAGCTTCCTAGAAAACGTTCCCATCTTTGCTGAACTTGAAGAACCCGAGCTGAAGAAGATCGAGAAGCTCGGCCTCCGAAAGAAGTACAAAAAGGGCAACATTGTTGTCCTTGAGAAGGAAATGGGGGCTGCGCTCTTTGTCATCATTTCCGGAAAGGTCAAGATCGTCCGGACGGATGAGGACGGACGGGAAGTGATTCTCTCCATATTCGGCCCCGGTGAATTTTTCGGCGAGATGTCTCTTCTGGACGGGCTCGCGCGCTCTGCGAGTGTCGTCGCTCTTGCCAAAGCAGAGCTTTTCATGATTCACCGTCGTGATTTTCTGAAGTTGTTGCAGGAACACCCTCAAGTCGCCATTTCCCTCCTTGGTGAGCTCACCACCCGGCTCCGCAAAGCCGACACACAAATCAAAAGCCTCTCCCTCAAAGATGCATCGGGGCGCGTCGCCAATGTCATTCTGATGCTGGCTGATGACATCGGTGTGTTTCGAAAAGGGAAGGTTGAGATCGACGAGCTGCCGCTCCAGCAGGATATGGCCAACATGGCCGGCACCTCGCGCGAAACGGTCTCCCGTATGATCCATCAATTTATTCGTGAGGGACATCTGCAGCTGGACGGAAATAAATTGACGATCAACGACTACGAGGAGTTTCGCAAGCAGTATCTCTAGCAGCACCGCGGCTTTACAGTGTACCGTAAGGCACCCCCCTCCGCTCCGGGTTGGCAGTGTCGGGCGCTTCCGCAAGGAAATCTCATATGTTAAACCTACAGCATAAGAATTCATGTCGCAGAAGGTGGAGTCTGGGAACGAGGGCGATGTTCCTCAATCGTCCCTTTCCTCAGCAGGCCGCGCAGATCTGCACACGCACACGACGCACTCGGACGGTGCCCACTCACCATATGACCTGATTCAACGAGTTCATAGGGCCAGACTCGAAGTCCTCTCCATCACCGACCATGACAATGTCGGTGCTCTCGACGAGGCAATTGAATGGGGAAAAGGTCTCGGCATAGAAGTGATTTCCGGACTCGAGTTGAGCGTCTCCCTCGGTGAGAAGGATGTGCACGTTCTCGCGTATTTTTTTGATCACCGGAACCAGGATCTTCTGGACTATCTGACATTTTTCCGGCGTGAGCGTTTGAAACGCGCGGAACGGATCGTCCAGAAACTGAACAAGATCAACGTACCGCTCAAACTGGAAGCCGTGCTGGAGCAAGCAGGAGTCGGATCGGTGGGCCGGCCTCATATCGCAAATGCTCTCCTCGACGGAGGGTACATTGCGACTTACCACGAAGCCTTCGAACGTTTTATCGGGACGGGGGGGCCTGCGTTTGAAAAGAAGTATCAGCTGAACCCGGTGGATGCATTCCGGCTCGTGACAAATGCCGGCGGGTTGTCGTTCCTCGCCCATCCGGGAAAGCACATGACCGAGCTGGAGCTTTCACAGCTGATCAAGAGCGGATTGGATGGGATTGAGGTCGTCCATCCGGCGCACGATGACAAACTGAAAGCATACTACCGTGGAGTGGTCAATCAGTATTTCCTTCTCGAGAGCGGCGGTTCCGATTTCCACGGAGGAAAGAAGAATGACGACCATACGCTCGGCATGTTCACCGTGCCCATGCATGTAGTCGAAACGATGCGGAGCAGGCTCTTTTCGTGAATGTCGGACACAAGGCTCAGGGAGCGTCGAAACAAAGCGCGGCAGGCCGCGGGTTGAAGATTGCGGTCGTCGTCAGCCGCTTCCATCAGAAAATCACCAGAAAGTTACGGGCTGGCGCGGAACAGAGCCTGCGCCTCCGGGGGGTCCGGAGGGGTGACGTCCGGGTTGTCCATTGCCCGGGTGCGTTCGAACTCCCGCAGGCCGCAAACCTCCTTGCCCGAACGGGGGCCTTCGATGCCATCGTCTGCCTCGGCGCGGTCGTTCGCGGGGAAACCCCGCACTTTGAATATGTGTCTGCTGAGTCAGCTCGAGGCATCCAGCAGGTTGCATTGCTCCATGCTCTTCCCGTAACGTTCGGCGTGCTCACGACCGATACGATCGGACAGGCCGAAGATCGCGCTGGAGGCGTCATGGGAAACAAAGGATGGGATGCGGCCGATGCAGCGGTCGAGATGGCCCTGCTTCGAAAGAAACTTCATCGGCATCGGCCGGCTCCAGCGCGCAGAACGTAACCGATCTATGAACCAGGTATCCGTCATGCGGTGGGTGTGGGTGTGCGCAGTGCCAGTGATGGCGGCAGCGCAGCAGAATCCTGTGGATCTTGGCCGGTGGAAGAACTTTACTGATATGAAAGTCGTCCGCAACGTGGCGGCTGCATCAGATTCTCTCTGGGCCGCTACCTCCGGCGGATTGTTCCTGTATGCTCCTTCCTCAAACCGTTTCGTGAAATACACGAATTCCGACGGCCTCAGCAGCAATGACCTGACGGCTGTCTCGATCGATGGCGATGGCAATGTGTGGACCGGTTCATCCAACGGGTATATCAACTCGTTCGATCCCCGAACCGGGGCCTGGCTCGAAGTGCGGGGTATCGCGGAATCTGGCCGCGTTCAAAAAGCCATCCGCGTTTTCTTCATCCGGGGTGATTCGTTGTTCGTCGGAACCGATTTCGGAATCTCGGTGCTCCAGCTCTCGCGTATGGAATTTCGCGATACCTATGCGAATCTCGGATTCACAACACAGGCAGGCGTCAACGATATCAAGATCCACAACAACCGGCTCTGGGTCGCGACAGATCTTGGAGTCTCTTCGGCTCCGCTCCATGCGCCGAACCTGTCAGCTCCCACTTCCTGGACGACGTACACGACTGCAGGCGGCCTTCCGGCGCCTGTATGCAATGCCGTGGCGGTGTTTCGTGATACCGTTCTTGTCGGGACGTTGGCGGGTCTGGCCGCCTTCGACGGCAGCAAATTCGTCCCGGTGGCCGCGGTCGCCGGCAAAGCAATTGCCGACTTGCTTCCGCGGTCTCAAGATCTGGTGCTCCTGTGGAACGAAAATCCAGGATTCAAGATTGCGTCATACGCCGGTCTTACTTCTCCCGTCACCGTGCTGACCGCCAGAACAGATTTCTCCGCCACGTCGATCATCGACCAGCCGACGAAAACGGATCTCTGGGTAGGCACGACGACGAACGGTCTGGGGCGGTGGAGTTCTTCATGGGATTTCAAGGCTCCGAACTGCCCGGAGTCGAACTTGTTCAGCAGCGTGGTTGTCGATGACCGCGGAATTCTCTGGGGAGCATCGGGTATCAGTAATCGCGGCCGTGGATTCTATCGCTTTGATCCCGGGGCTTCCACGGAAGCTCAATGGAAGAACTACACGGTCGAGACCTCACCCTCGATGAAGAGTAACGATTATTACAAAGTCTCCCCCGGCGCATCAGGGTCCATCTGGGTGAGTTCCTGGGGGTACGGGGTGGTGGAAGTCGTGGCTGACACGATTCGACGGCACCTTGATCAAGCAACAGTTCCTGCATTTGCAGGGTCAGTCCCGCAGGATCCGAATTACGTTGTGATCGGAGGAGTATCGATCGACTCGAAGAGTGAAACGTGGGTCGTCAATCGTACCGCGGTGAACGGCAACCACGTCGCTCAATTGAAAAGTGATAATTCTGTCCTTTACCGCAACTCGCCTTCGGATGGAAAATTCACCAATGTCCTTGTCGACGGAAACGACACGAAATGGTTCGCGAACGCCGAACCAAGCGATAAACCGTCCGGCGGTCTGTGGTATTTCAATGAAAACCTGACCGTGAGCGGTACTGCTGTCCTCGGCGGCTGGGGATCGTTGAGTGAATCTGACGGAATGTTGAATAACACGATTCTTTCCCTCGCATTGGACCGAGACGGTTACGTGTGGGTTGGAACCGATGTGGGGATGGAAGTGATCATCGTACCCACAAATCCCAAGAATGGCAGGCTGAGACCAGCCCCTTTCCCGTTTCGCGGGCAGGTCATTCAGGCGATTGCTGTCGACGCGGTGAACAATAAATGGGTGGGTACCAAGGAAGGCGTCATCGTTGTGAACCAGGATGCGACACAGGTCCTGGCGCAATACACCGTCCTCTCGACGAACGGAAAACTGGTGGACAACGATGTCCGTTCGATTGCGTTTGATCACGGCCGCGGAATCGTATACTTCGGCACTGAAAAAGGATTGTCGAGCCTGGAAGTCGCGCCGATACAGACTGAGCAGTCACTATCGACGTTGGAGCTTGGTCCGAATCCGTTCATCCTGCCGTCGGCAAAACCGCTGACGATCAAGAACCTTGCGGCCCAAACGACCATCAAAGTGATTTCGACAGACGGAAAGCTGGTATCGGAATTCGCCGCTCAGGGCGGCGGCCGTGCATTCTGGGACGGGCACGACAAGAATGGTCAGATCGTGCCGAGCGGGATCTACTTCATTGTGGCATTTGCAGAAAACGGAAATCAAACAACCGCTGCGAAGGTCGCGGTCATAAGGAGGTGATTGACAGGAAGTAGGCGAAATCGTTGGCTAAGGACTTGTCCGGCCCTCTGAAGAACCATTGAGGGGCGGATCGCAAGAGCTCGGGTTGCACAGAGTGGATGGACCTGCCAGGATCCAGGGCACCGACATGGAGAAAAAGCTCCGGTGAGGAGCGGCAGGAGAGTTTGGTTCACGTACAATAGCCGGAGAGAAAATCTCTATATCAAGACTGATCTTTTTGAAGGGAGGTAGTACAACCTTGGAAAATACCTATAAAGACGAGATCTTCACGAAACGGGTGAGAGCCGGTAAGCGCACCTATTTCTTTGATGTGAAATCGACAAAATCGGAAAAGGATTTCTACATCACGATTACCGAAAGCAAACGTGTTGGTGAGGAAGAATATGAAAAGCACAAGATCTTCCTCTACAAAGAAGATTTCGAGAAATTCCGGGATGCGTTGGATGAGACCGTAGAATATGTCCAAGGCAAGCTACTTGTGCATGCCGAGCCGGGAACCACAGAAGTGGTGGCTGTGCGGGAGGCCTGATCTCCGCTGGTATTCCTGCAATTGTGCTGAAAGCCCACGTACGCGAGGTGCGAGGGCTTTTTTTTTCACAGTTCACATCCAGCAAGAGGGCCGGAGTTTTTCCCTTGACTCTCTGGCGCGTTCTGGTTATATTTTTAGCGCTTTTTTGCAAAAAATGGTCCAAATCCTTCGAAAACCGATACTTTCCGGAGTCTGAAGCGGCTGTTTTATCAGTATCTTGCCGGAGAAGGGGGGACGGTGAGTGTTCTGAGAATCAATATTTCGGGGCTGCCTGAGGGAACTCACCAGCGTTCGCTCCAGGCAACGGCAGAGGAAGTCGGACTTGATTCACGCTTCACGAAGGATGTCCAGATTGAGGCGACCCTCGAGAAGACAAGCCGTCAGCTCTTGCTGCAAGTCGAAACGAAGACCGGCGGCGTTTTCACGTGCGACCGCTGCCTCGAAGATTTTGAGGCAGACCATTCATCGACCTATCAGGTTGTGTATGTTCCGGACACACCACCGCCCGGTGCCGATGTGGAAGAGGTACAGGTGCTGTCATCCGAGGCGAACACAATCGATATCGGTGAAGATGTTCGTCAATTTGCAATTCTCTCGCTTCCCCAGAAAATGCTTTGCAGGGAGGATTGCGCGGGTCTTTGTCCCTCGTGTGGGACGAACCTGAACAAGGATTCGTGTCAGTGCGAGAAAGTTCAGATTGATACTCCCTTGTCAGGGCTCCAGAAGTTTCTGAAAAACTAGAATACTCATCGCTCTCTAGCTCGAGGTTTCATCAATGCCAAATCCAAAACGACGCCACTCAAAGACCCGCGGGCGAAAGCGCCGCACTCATTACAAAGCGACGGTGCCTGCGACGGCTGAATGCCCGAATTGCCACGAGCAGAAGCTGCAGCATCGAGCCTGCCCGAATTGCGGTTTCTACGATGGTCGTTCGATCATCATTCCTAAAGAATCCTAAGGGTCTCGGAACGAGCTGATGATCCCGCTTTGTCATCGACGAAGCGGGATTTTGCCTCTGTAGGAGGAGTTCCGGGAAACCGGCCCTGTCACAAGAAGGTCCCGAGTCTATTCACGCACCGGAGAGTACGAATCCTTTGGCTCATCGACTACGAGTTGTCCTGGACGCTATGGGCGGAGATTTCGCGCCGGCACATGAAGTTGCCGGTGCAATCGAGGCCCTTCGTTTGGGAAAGAACAGATTTGAGGTGATTCTCGTCGGCAAACAAGCCGAGATCGAGGAGCACCTCAAGCGGCACGATACATCGGGTCTTCCGATCAGCATCGTCAATGCCGATGAGGTTATTACGATGGATGATCCGCCGACCGCGGCCCTGAAGCAGAAGAAGAACTCTTCCCTCGCCGTCGGGATGCAGCTCCATAAGGATGGCAAAGCGGACGCCTTCGCGAGTGTAGGAAACACAGGGGCAGTACTTTCCGCCTCGACCCTTATTCTTGGACGCATAAAGGGGATCAGCCGGCCGACGATCGCCGCCTTCTTTCCGTCGGAAAAAGGCGTGTGCCTGCTGGTCGATGCCGGAACGAATGTAGATTGCCGTGCACAGCACCTCTATGAGTTCGCGGTGATGGGGGCGATGTACTCAAAGAAGGTATTCAAGCATGAGAATCCCAGAGTCGGATTGCTGAACGTGGGAGAAGAGAAGAAAAAGGGGACAGAGGCTGTTCAGGAAGCTTACGCGCTTCTCGAGCGGAGCACCCTGAATTTTATCGGAAATGTTGAAGGCCGGGATATCCTGAAGGGAACGTCGGAAGTCATTGTCTGCGATGGGTTTGTCGGCAACGTTATACTCAAATTCGGTGAGAGTGTTCCCCGCTTTCTCAAGAGCAAGCTGAAGCAGTACGCCGCTGGAAACGTTTTCCGGACGCTGCTGATTGGAGCAGCCAGAGGATCATTGAAAGCAGCGCTTCGCGATATGGACTATGAAGAGTTCGGCGGCATTCCGGTGCTGGGGGTCAACGGCGTCTCACTCATCGGTCACGGGAGCTCGAGCCCGAAAGCTCTCAGGAACATGGTGCTGAAGGCCGTCGAGGTTGCTGAGTCGGGACTGAACAAGTATATCGAGGAGGCGATGGCCACCTCGCTACGGCCCGACGTACCGGCGAATGTGCCTGCGTAAAAAGGAATTTCATGACAACACGAAGAGCAACCATCACTGCCGTCGGTCACTATGTTCCAGGCAAAGTGTTGACGAATGCCGAACTGGAAAAAATGGTCGACACGAACGACGAGTGGATCCGCACGCGGACCGGGATTTCTGAACGCCGCATCCTCGAACAGGGAGCGACTTCCGATCTCGCCGTGGGTGCCATTGAATCCATGCTGGCGCACAGGAAGATCGAAGCAACAGAAATCGACATCATCATCGTGGCCACGGTGACGCCGGATATGTTCTTCCCCGCCACGGCGTGTGTCGTTCAGGACAAGATCGGCGCCAGCAAAGCGTGGGGATTCGACCTTTCGGCGGCGTGCTCCGGTTTTCTCTATGCACTTGTCGCAGGAGCCCAGTTCATCGAAAGCGGAACGGCGAACAAGGTAGTGGTGGTCGGCGCCGACAAGATGAGCAGTATCACCGACTATTCAGACCGGAACACGTGCATTCTTTTTGGCGATGCGGGCGGAGCAGTCCTGCTCGAACCGTCCGATGACTTCTCGTCCGGCATACTGGACCACCGGTTGTACTGCGACGGCTCCGGCGGTTCGTATCTCCACATGAAAGGCGGTGGCAGCCTGAACCCGCCGACGCATGAGACCGTTGACAAGCGGATGCACTACATCTTCCAGGACGGCAAGGCCGTTTTCAAGGTCGCCGTGAAGGGTATGGCAGATGTCTCCGCGGAAATCATGGAGCGGAACAATCTGAAGTCCGAGGACGTCTCGTGGCTTGTTCCTCACCAGGCGAACCTTCGAATCGTCGATGCAACCGCCGACCGGATGGGTCTCGATCGGTCGAAGGTCATGATCAACATCGACAAGTATGGAAATACGACAGCCGCAACCATTCCCCTCTGTCTCTCTGAATGGTGGCTGGCGGGAAAATTAAGACAAGGGCAGAACATTGTCCTGTCGAGCTTCGGCGCCGGATATACGTGGGGCGCGGTTCTGATCAAATGGTCCCTCGAGAACCGAAAAGGATAGTGACGGTCGGATGAGCGCGATAGCATTTCTGTTTCCGGGCCAGGGTTCTCAATATGTAGGGATGGCGAAAGATCTGCACGACCTGCATCCCGAGGCGCGGAAGCTGTTCGAACAGGCTGATACCATCGTCGGATTTCCTCTCAGTGCGGTTTGCTTTCAGGGACCTGAAGAAGATCTGAGGCAAACGAAGAACACACAGCCCGCGATCTTTCTCCACAGTGTCATTGCAGCCCGGTTCTACCGGAGCGAAAAGGCTTCGATGGCCGCCGGGCACTCGCTTGGAGAATACTCCGCTCTCGTGTATGCGGGAGCGCTGACCTTCGAAGACGGACTGCGGCTCGTTCGCCTGCGCGGCGAACTGATGCAGCGGGCTGGAATCGAGCAGCCGGGCACCATGGCTGCGGTTGTCGGGTTGGATCCTGCCGTGATCGATGAGACGTGCCGCGCCGCGTCGGAAGCAGGAATAGTCCAAGCCGCGAATTTCAACTCCCCGGGCCAGATCGTCATTTCAGGTTCCGTGGCCGGTGTGCGCAGGGCGATGGAGTTGGCGAAAGAACGCGGCGCAAAGTTGGTGAAGGAGCTGCCGGTGAGCGGTGCATTCCACTCGCCCCTTATGGAATCGGCGAAGAGCGGATTGCGCTTCGCGCTGGAGAAGACAGCGATTCGCGACGCGGCGATTCCGGTGTATGCAAATGTGAGCGCCAGGCCGGTCCTGAACGCGGAAGAGATCCGGCGCCTGCTGAATGAACAGCTCACAAGTCCTGTTCGATGGGAAGAGACGATCAACAATATGACGGCGGACGGGGCTTCGACTTTCATAGAGATCGGCCCCGGCAAGGTTCTGCAGGGATTGGTGAAACGAATACGAAGCGACGTTCAGACACGCGGCATCGAGAAGTATGCCGATATCACCCACTAAGAGGCGGAACGAACCATGGGCGTACTCGAAAACAAAATAGCACTCGTCACAGGTGGAGCGCAAGGAATCGGACGTGCAATTTCCCTCGCGCTTGCTGCTGAAGGTGCAAACATTGCGTTCTCGGACATCGTGTTGGGTGTGGCGGCGGAAGAGACCAAGGAACTTGTCCGCGCAAAAGGAGTACGAGTACTGGCCCTCCAGTCTGATGTCAGCCAGTTTGGGTCAGCTCAGAAAGTGGTGGACGATGTCGTCGCAGAATTTCAGCGAATCGATATTCTTGTGAACAATGCCGGGATCACGAGAGACAATTTGTTGATGCGCATGACGGAGGAGGAGTGGGACATGGTTCTGGACACGAATTTGAAAGGTACCTTCAATTTCTGTCGGGCGGCGGGGAAGCAGATGATCAGCCAGCGTGGCGGGAACATCATCAACATCGCGTCGGTGGTTGGGGTTATCGGTAACGCAGGTCAGGTGAACTACGCCGCTTCGAAAGCGGGAGTCATCGGAATCACGAAAACACTTGCAAAAGAGCTAGCTTCTCGCAACATTCAGGTCAATGCTATCGCTCCGGGGTTTGTCGAAACCGGAATGACAAAGAAACTCAACGATAAGCAGCGGGAAGCGCTTCTCGCAGCGGTACCAATGAAAAGGACGGCGGAGCCGGAGGAAATCGCGGCTGTCGCTGTCTTCCTTGCATCGCCGTCGGCGCGATATATCACAGGCCAGGTCCTGTGTGTCGATGGCGGTCTTGTTATCTAAAGAATCGGCTGAAACATGAAATCTGCCTCTAAGTCCCAAAGGCGCTAAGAAAAGCTTTTTGTTTTTCGATCTGTTTCAAACCCTTGTGCCTTGGTGTCTTCGTGGCACCGCTTTTGAACTGAACCGACAGAACTCGAGTACGAATACACATCACTATCATCTCTTGAAAGGAGCACTTTTATGGCAGACATAGATAAGAAGGTTAAAGAGATTATCGTTTCCAAACTTGGCGTCGATGAGGCCCAGATCACGATGGAAGCATCCTTCACGAACGACCTTGGTGCGGACTCGCTCGACACGGTGGAGCTCGTGATGGAATTCGAGAAGGCATTCAACGTTCAGATTCCGGACGAAGATGCCGAGAAGATTGCTACCGTCGGCGATGCGGTGAACTATCTGAAGTCGAAGATTTCCTGATTGTTCATCGGCATGTTCACAGCTGTCAGGCGACGGGGCTTCAACTCCCGGCTCGCCGGATCTGCTGTCTCGTCTCCACAGAACCGAAGGATAGAGGACCATGGCATTAACGGGACCAAAGCGAAGGGTCGTTGTCACTGGGATAGGGGCGATTACTCCGCTCGGACACAACGTCAGTGAATTCTGGGCTAATTTGCTCGCCGGCAAGAGTGGTGCAGCCCCGATCACCTATTTCGATGTATCGAACTACGATACCAAGTTTGCATGCGAGGTCAAAGGATTTGACCCGATGAAACACATGGATCGCAAGCTCGCGCAGCGCACCGACCTCTTCACGCAGTTCGCGTTGGTTGCCACGGACATGGCGATTGCTGATTCGGGACTGAAACTGGAGAACGAAGACAAGGAAAAGATCGGTGTCATCGTCGGGTCCGGTATCGGCGGTATGTGGACGTACCATAGGCAGCAGCAGGCCCTTTGGGAGTCCAAAGGTCCTCACCATATCAGCCCGTTCTTCATTCCGATGATGATCTCGGATATCGCTCCGGGGCGAATCTCGATGAAGTATGGTTTGAAGGGACCCAATTACGCGACAACTTCGGCGTGTGCGACCTCTTCGCATGCCATCGGTGACGCGTTCATGCTCATTCAGCGCGGAGACGCCGACGTGATGGTGACCGGCGGGGCAGAAGCGGCTATATGCCCCATGGGAATCGGCGGGGGCAACGCGATGAAAGCGCTTTCGACCCGAAACGATGCTCCGGAGAAAGCGAGCCGTCCGTTCGACGTGAACCGCGACGGTTTTGTCATGGGCGAAGGCTCGGGGATCCTTGTCATCGAAGAGCTGCAGCACGCACTGAGGCGCGGGGCGAGAATTTATGTTGAAATCGCCGGAATCGGATTTACGGGAGATGCTCATCACATCACGGAGCCCGCTCCCGGCGGAGAAGGAGCCGTACGCGCCATGCGCCGGGCAATTGGCGACGCGGAACTCAGTCCGGATGATATCGATTATGTCAACACCCATGGCACGTCGACGACCGTAGGCGACAAGAGCGAGACCGCGGCGATCAAGACGGTGTTCGGCCAGCGTGCCTACAAGATGGCGATCAACTCCACCAAATCCATGATCGGACATTTGCTCGGCGCAGCCGGGGCTGTCGAAGCCATCGCGACGATCATGTCGATCATCGATCGCAAGGTCCATCCCACAATCAATTACGAGACCTCCGACCCCGACTGTGACCTGAGTTACGTCCCGAATGTTTCAAAGGACTGGTCCGTCGACACGGCACTCAGCAACACATTCGGGTTCGGCGGTCATAACGCGTCATTGCTCTTCCGTCGATACCAGACATAACAGCGTCAGGTGCCGGATGGGTCGGAGTGTTGTGTGTTCAAGGCACTCGGAAAACTGTTTCAGCGGCTTTTTCTCCGTCGACGTAGTTTCGTTCTTCCCGGTCAGGATCCGGCGATCTTAGAGCCGTCCTTCCACGAGAAGAAATTCGACTTCGCCCGATTCGAGAAGCTTATTGCCTATCGCCCAAGAACCTGGGCGCTGTTCTATCAGTCCCTCCTTCATCGCTCGTACCTGCAGTACCTCAACCCTCAGACCCAATCCAACGAACGCCTGGAGTTTCTCGGCGACGCCATACTCAATTCCATTGTCGCAGACTATCTCTACCGTACGTATCCGTCCATGGAGGAAGGTGACCTGACGAAAATCCGGTCCCGGCTCGTTAACCGAAAGGCTCTCGCCCAGCGCGCGAAAGAACTGAGGATCTCCGAATTCCTGCTCCTGAGCTCCAGCGCCGTTCAGTCGGTCGACAGCGGATCCGATTCCATTCTGGCTGATGCGTTTGAAGCGATCATCGGAGCTCTTTATCTCGACGGCGGCTTGAAGGCGGCCCAGGCCTTTGTGACGAGAACGCTTCTTTCGGATACGAGTGTTCTGACCTCCGCAATGACTGATGACAACTACAAAAGTGCTTTGCTGGAATATTCGCAGGGACATTCGCTCGGCGTCCCGCGCTATGCCATTGTGCGCGAAGATGGGCCGGATCACGACCGCCGGTTCACCGTCGATGTCTTTCTCGGCACCGAAAACCTCGGGTCCGGGACCGGCCGCAGCAAGAAAGACGCCGAACAGGCCGCTGCCGCGCAAGCCATCGAGCGCATTCATGCCAACCAATCCGCAATAACCGAATCCTAGACAAAGAGACCATGACCCCCTTTGAGAACAGCAGTTTCGCACCACGCCATATTGGCCCGCAGGACCGCGACCTCGCTCCGATGCTGGAAGCTGTAGGCGCATCATCACTCGAAGAGCTGATCGATCAAACAATCCCTCCAGCGATTCGGCTGGGGAAGGAACCCGGACTCGCCGCCCCGGTAAGTGAACAAGAATTCCTCGAACGTCTGCGCGTAATCGCCGGGAAAAATTCTGTGTTCAAGTCGTATCTCGGACAGGGTTATTACGGGTGCGTGACGCCGAGCGTTATCCTGCGCAACGTGTTTGAAAATCCCGGCTGGTATACGCAATACACTCCTTACCAGCCCGAGATTTCACAGGGCCGCCTCGAAGCGCTCCTCAACTTCCAGACCATGGTGATGGACATAACGGGCATGGAGGTCGCTAACGCCTCGCTGCTCGATGAAGGGACAGCCGCGGCGGAAGCCATGACCATGCTTCATGGAATAGTCAACAAGCACACGAATGGCTCGCCGGCAGACAAGATTTTTGTTTCGGATGCATGCTTTGCCCAAACAATCTCCGTCGTAAAGACGAGGGCATCAGCGATCGGCATCGAGGTCGTTGTGGGCGACCATCGCCGGATAAACCTGGACAGGTCATTCTTCGCTGCCGTCATTCAATATCCCGCGCAGGATGGTGCCGTCGAAGACTATCGGCATTTCATCGAAGCCGCCCACGCGGCAGGCGGGCTGGTCATCGTTGCATCCGATCTCCTGAGCCTTGCGCTTCTGACGCCGCCGGGAGAATTCGGCGCAGATGTCGTTGTCGGTAACTCTCAGCGGTTTGGAGTTCCTCTCGGATACGGCGGACCGCACGCGGGATTCTTTGCGACACGGAATGAATATATCCGGAGCCTTCCCGGCCGCATCATCGGTGTTTCGATTGACGCCCAAAACAATCGCGCGTACCGTATGACCCTGCAAACGCGCGAGCAGCACATCCGCCGTGAAAAAGCTACTTCTAATATCTGCACGGCACAGGCGCTCCTCGCTATTATGGCCGGAATGTACGCCGTCTATCACGGTCCAGACGGCATCAAACGGATAGCGACCCGTGTGCACGCCTATGCCAAGGCGCTCGAGAAGGAGCTGGAGCTGCTGGGATTTTCGCAGCTGAACGCTCAATACTTCGATACGCTGAAGGTCGCGGTCCAAGATGCAGCGACGGCGAAAAATATCCACCAGTTGGCCCGGGCGAACGGCTACAATCTGCGGGCATTGGACGACAAGCATATTGGGATTTCGCTGGATGAAACAACGGGCTCTGCCGATGTGAAAGCTCTCTTGGCGGCGTTCGCAGGCGCGAAGGGCGTTTCTGCTCCTGCCGTCGATGTGCCGTCGCGCTATGCTTCCCTCAGTCTCGACTATCCGGCTCCTTTCCAGCGCACGAGCGCATACCTTCAGCACCCGGTCTTCAGCAGCTACCATTCCGAGACCGAAATGATGCGGTACCTCAAGGGATTGGAGAATCGCGATCTTTCATTGGCACATGCGATGACTCCGCTAGGGTCATGCACGATGAAGCTGAACGCTGCAACCGAATTAATGCCGGTCAGCTGGAGGGAATTCAGCCAGCTGCATCCGTTCGCCCCGATCGAGCAGGCTGAAGGGTATATGCAAATCTTCAAGGAGCTCGAGGATGATCTGTGTGCCATGACCGGATTCGCGGCAGCATCGCTTCAGCCCAACTCCGGCGCGCAAGGAGAATTCTCGGGGCTGATGGTGATAAGAGCCTTCCACCGCGACAAAGGGCAGGCGCGTCGAACGGTCGCCCTCATTCCATCATCAGCACACGGCACCAATCCTGCCAGTGCAGTCATGGCAGGCTACAAAGTCGTTGTCGTGAGCTGCGACAAGCAGGGCAACATCGACGTGGAGGATCTCCGCTCAAAGGCTGCTGCGAACAAGGATTCGCTGGGCGCGTTGATGGTCACCTATCCCTCCACGCATGGGGTCTTCGAAGAAAAAATCAAAGAGATCTGCGCGATTGTCCACGAACATGGCGGTCTTGTGTACATGGATGGTGCAAATCTGAATGCACAGGTCGGATTGACCAGCCCGGGACTTATCGGGGCTGATGTCTGCCACATCAATCTTCACAAGACGTTTGGCATTCCTCATGGCGGCGGTGGACCGGGCATGGGGCCGATTTGCGTGGCATCGCATCTCGCTCCGTATCTTCCGGGTCACCCCGTGGTGCATGTGGGCGGAAGCAAGGCGATTCACGCTGTTTCGTCAGCGCCGTGGGGGAGTCCGAGCATTCTCCTTATCTCCTACGCCTACATCAAGATGCTGGGCGCCCATGGGGTTCTGGACGCGACGCGGTACGCGATTCTGAACGCGAACTATCTGAAAGCGCGACTTCAGAAGCACTTCCCGGTGCTCTACGAAGGGAAGAACGGACGGGTCGGCCATGAATTCATCCTCAACATGAAGCAATTCAAAGAGGAGGCCGGGGTGGAAGTCAGTGACATCGCAAAGCGGTTGATGGACTACGGCTTCCACGCTCCAACGGTTTCATTTCCCGTGCACGATACGCTCATGATCGAGCCGACGGAGAGCGAATCGAAGGCCGAGCTCGACAGGTTTGCGGAGGCCTTGATCGCTATCCGTCAGGAAATTCAGGAAATCATCGACGGCACATCGGACAGGAATGACAATGTTCTGAAGAACGCGCCGCATACGGCCGCCTCTGTCGTGTCTGATCTGTGGGCTCACAAGTATTCCAGATCAAAGGCTGCCTACCCGCTGCCGTATCTTGTCGCGAGAAAATTCTGGCCGTCCGTCGGGCGTATCAACGACACCTACGGTGACAGAAACGTTATGTGTTCCTGCCCGCCGATCGAACAGTACGAGGAACACGTTTTATAACCGGGGAACAGGATGCCCATCAAAGACGATGCATCGATCAGGGAGATTCTGAAGAACGCAAAATCCATTGCCGTGGTCGGAGCATCGCCCAAGCCTGGCCGCGATAGCGGCACAATAGCCGACTATCTGGCGAGGAAGGGTTTCACCGTCATTCCGGTCAATCCTGCCTATGCGGACGTGTTTGGGATGAAGTGTTTTCCCGATCTCACTTCGATCGGGTCCCCGGTTGATATCGTCGACATCTTCCGCCGGCCGGACGAGGTCATGCCCATAGTGGAGGAAGCTGTTAAAATCCGCGCCGGAACCGTCTGGATGCAGCTCGACGTTGTACATGAGGAGGCTGCCCGCCGCGCAGAGGAGGCCGGATTGAATGTCGTCATGGATCGATGTATCGCGGTGGAGTACCGGCGGTTGGTGCAGTAAAACAGAAGCAGTGCCTTCCGACCCCTCCTGTCGCAGCCGGGAGGGGTTTTTCGCGTCCAAAGGGGTGAATACTGTGAGAGATGTGTCTTGTTGATAAGAACGGCAAACCAGTTTGTTCATTTGATAGCCGCCCTGGCAGCCGCACTGCCATGCCTGCCGGAAAGTGTATCGGGGCAGGAACGTTCGGATTCAGCAATCGTGGTGAAACAAATCCTCATCGAAGGAAATGAAACGACGAAAGATCAGGTCATCCTCCGGGAGATGTCCCAGAAAGTGGGCTCGGTTCTCGACACGGCGGCGTTGAAGCGCGACGAGAACAAGATCTACAGCCTTCAGCTGTTCAACAGAGTTGAATCCGGCTTCACGGTCAGGGATCAACAGGCGACGGTCACTATCAAAGTCAGCGAACGTTGGTATATTTTCCCCGTCCCGATTTTTGGTTTCAAATATCGGGATGTGAAGAAGCCGTTCTACGGTGCAGCGCTGATCCACCAGAACTTCAGAGGTCGCAACGAAAAAGTCATGGCTTCGGCAGTGTTCGGGTACGACAGCTGGTTCAACCTGGCCTATCAAAATCCCAAACTGACTGAGAACGATGACATCTTTTTCAGAGCAGCAATCAGTACGTCGTCCGTTCGTAATCTCAATGTTGCGGACGCGGAGTATGATCAGCGTGTGACCAGTGGGAGCGTCTCACTGGGGAAACGGTTTGGGCTTTTTACCCTTGCTTCAGTTTCGCTTGGATATGATCAATGGAGCATCCCCGACCCAAGGCCGGGGCGGACGGTTTCTTCAACAGGGATGGACAGATTTCTGACGATGGCGTCTGCATTCTCGTACGACAAACGCGATGTGAGGGAATTTCCCACCGACGGGTCTTATGTCGGAGCCTCTGTCACCAAGTACGGATTGGGGGAGTCGGAAGTCAATCTTCTGAGGATTCGGCTCGACGTAAGGCGGTACGAGGCACTGGGTGATGGTGTAGCGCTCGGTGTGCGTGCTTTTGGGACGTTCCTGAGTGGAGGAGCGTCTCCATCGTATCTCCACGCGTACTTTGGGTACGATGAACGCATCCGCGGATATTTCTCCACCGTTCGGGAGGGAGACAATCTGATGGCCGGGAGTATCGAGCTGCGGGTGCCGATCTTGATGCCGCGGTACTATACGGTCTCGCTCAAGTACCTTCCCCCGGAGTTCAGTGTGTGGCGATACGGACTCTACGCGGGTTTCTTCGCAGATACGGGGACGATCTGGTATCGGGGTAGCACATTCACCGAGCTTCCTTGGTACACCGGCTATGGCGCGGGATTGCAGTTCCTCCTTCCGTACAGCTTGATTGTCCGGACCGAGTACGCCTTCAATCAAAAAGGGCAGGGGCAATTCGTCCTCGATTTTGGAGCATCATTCTGATCTTATGGACTACTTCTACGTTTCTCCGAAACAGATACGTGACAGGATCGCAATCGTCCGGGACGACGAGTTCAAACACCTGACGCGCGTGGTCAGAAAGAAAGAGGGCGAGCAAATCATATTGCTCGATGGAGAGGACAATTCGTATGAGGCGGTGATCCGCGCGATCGCAAAGGATCATGCTGAATGCGAAATCCTCAGGAGCCGGCACCGTCTCAACGAACCGGCGGTTGAAGTTACGCTGGCGGTTTCCATTCTGCGTAATCCGGCCCGGTTCGACGTGATGGTCGAGAAGGCGACGGAGCTGGGAGTCAGAGCGATTATCCCCATGGTCACCGAACGATCGATACCGAAGAACGAGAAGCACGCCAGGCTTGAAAAAATCGCCCTCGCTGCCATGAAGCAATGCGGGAGAGCATATCTACCCAGGATTCTGCCGCTCTCGGCGTTTGGGGATGTGCTCACCCGGGCCGGCCAATTCTCCCTTCGGCTCATTCCCCATGAACAATCGTCGGCTGCGTCTTCCATCGAAAAAGTGCGGGGAGACCATCCCGGGGCTTCTTCAGTCCTGATTGCGGTTGGCCCGGAGGGAGGTTTCACTGAGGCGGAGATCGCGGCGGCGATCGACAAAGGATTCCTTGCAGTTTCGCTGGGACCGCGGAGGCTGAGAACAGAAACGGCCGCAATTGCGGCCGCCGGATGGATTATCGGCAGCTCTTAGGCTGCCCGGATGATCTGTCTGTTATCCTCCCAGAGTCTTTTCGACTTCGAGAAGAACTTCCCGCGTTAACGTTTCCACCTGCCGGGAAATCTCCTTGTACCTGGCCGAAATCTGCTGCACAAAAGCTGCGTCGGTGATTCCGCCGAGGTTGATACGGACATTCAGCGCTGCACCGGCACAACTCGCCTGAAGCATGAGCGCTGAGACTCCGGCATCTGAGGCCGAATTCTTGTTTCCTTTGGCCGCGACCGCCGCGGCCAGATGCAACGATTGTTCACAGAGACTCATGACGCTGAGCGGGACGAGCGTTGCTTGTTTTGTCGCTTCCTGGATAGCGCCGTTACGATCTGTCTGTTCCTGCTCACTGGATTTGGGAAGTCCAAACGCAGCCATCACCCTGTTGAATGCGTCGGTATCCTTGTCAATCAGTACCGTCAGCTCCCTCCGAAGCCGCTCACTCTGATTCAGCACGGCTGATATTTCTTCCTGCACATCAGCATACTTCTTCTTTCCGATCGTCAGGTTGCACACCATCGAGGTAAGCGCTGCTCCTGCGGCGCCGGAGAGGGCGGCAACGCTCCCGCCTCCGGGTGCCGGCGAGTGTGACGCGAGCTCATCAAGGAATTGCGAAACGGTACGATCGGTAAGCATGGAAACTCCCCAGGTCGATGAGTTTGCAGGGCTGATGGATTCGACGGGCGGTCGATGCTACAACATGTATTCAATAATTTTTTTGGCGGGATCGAACGGCTCGAGCTGACTCAGCCCGAGCTTCTCGATTGCCAGCGAAACGAGCTGTTCCTCAGTCATCGGGTCGCTCCGATTCTTGCCTGCAAAATGGCGACCGGCCATGAGCAGGGCTGTCAGCGGCGTGAGCCCGACAACTTCGCTTCCCGTCGCGTCATGGCCGAGCGCCCTGGCTTGCCGCCGGACTTCCTCGAACGCAGTGTGGGGAGGAGTCGTCTCGAAATCGACGAGGTTGATGGATACCTGCGCTATCCTGAAGCGTTCAAGGAACACGCCCATGGCCTTGACCGCTTTCAGCGTACCCGGGACCTTGACGGTTTCCCCCTTGTCATTCTTGGCTACTCCACCGGCCGCCGTTTTGAGCGGGCGTCCGATCTCGCGAATCCGGAGCGCAATTTCCTGGGCGATATTTGCATCGGCAGTATTCAGATTGACGTTGTAAGCGATCAGGAATTTCCGCGCGCCGGTCACCGTTGCGCCCGATTTCGGGTTGAAGACAGGTTCCCCAAAATCGGGTTTCCAGGACGGATCTTTCAGCTTGGCCGGCAGGCCTTCGTACTCTCCCTTCCGGATCGTTGCGAGGTTTCGCCGTTCGGGCGAGGTCGCGGCGTACTCGTAGAGGTAGATGGGGATCTTGAGATCGGCGGCAACACGCCGGCCGTACTCCTTTGACAGCCGTACGCAATCCTCCATCGTGGTATTCGAAACCGGGACGAACGGAACAACATCCACAGCTCCGAGCCGCGGGTGCTCCCCCTTGTGGGTCGTCATCGAGATTCGTTCTGACGCGGTCCGCGTAGCCTGATATGCGGCTTCCACGACAGCCGCCGGCTCACCGACGAACGTCACGACCGTCCTGTTGTAATCCTTGTCCGGTTCGACGCTCAGCAAGCGGGCGCCCTTCACAGCGCGTATGCTCTCCGCGATAGCGTCAATGCTCGACTGATCGCGTCCTTCGCTGAAGTTGGGCACACATTCGACAATTTGTTTCATGAGAATTCGAGGATGGTTCCGTGTTTGATGATCTTGGCAGCGTGGTTTGTCCCGAAGTGGTAGAGAAGATAGCGATAGTTCGGGACATCGAAAAGGACAATGTCGGCGCGCTTTCCCACCTCGATACTTCCATATTGGTCGGAAAGTCCGATGGCGGCGGCCCCGTTGAGCGTTGACGCCGTAATCGCTTCTTCGGGAGTCATCGACATTTGCGTGCATGCGATCGTCATCATCAGCGGCATGGAGGACGACATGCAGGAACCCGGGTTGAAGTCGGAAGCTATCGACACGGGTATGCCGGCGTCGATGAGTTTTCGAGCCGGCGCGTACGGATTGCGGAGAAAGAAGGAGACGCCGGGGAGAACGACGGCGATCGTCTTGGTCCCGGCAAGAGCCCGGATTGCCTCATCCGAAACGTGCTCGAGATGATCGACCGAAATGGCACCGAGCTCTGCTGCCAGCTGAGTGCCCCCGAGTGAAGTAAACTCGTCGGAATGGAGCTTGAGTCCCAGGCCGTGCTTTCGGGCTTCCTCGAGAATGCGACGTGACTCATCGAGGGTGAAATATCCTTCTTCGCAGAAGACGTCGCAAAACTGGGCCAGCTTTCGCTTCGCGATATGGGGCATCATTCGCTCGCAAAGCAGGGTTATGTACTCCGAACGCTGTGTGCGAAACTCCGGAGGCATGGCATGGGCGCCGAGGAACGTCGAGCGGATCGTCATGAAATGCTCGTTTGCCAGCTCGCTTATCGCCTCGACCATCTTGATTTCAGCATCTTCACTCAATCCGTACCCCGATTTGATTTCGACGGTCGTTGTTCCGTGCATCATCATCGAGTCGAGCCGGCGGCTGGCCAATTTCTTAAGCTCTTTTTTTGTTGCTGCGCGCGTTGCCTGAACGGAATTCAAAATCCCGCCTCCCTGTGCAGCGATTTCCTGATACGTCTTTCCTTCTGACCTCCATGCGAACTCAAGCTCCCGGCTTCCGGCAAACAGTGCGTGCGTGTGCGAGTCGACAAATCCTGGCAACGCGACGTACGTTGAGCAGTCAAGTGTGTCGGCATCGGCGTTGAGGGTGTTGGAAAAGTCGCCGGCTGTGCCGATCCAGCGGATGAAGCCGTCCTCGACAAGGACCGAGGCGTTTTCGATCACGCCGAGGTCACGCATCGCTTTTCCTGCTTTGAACGGTTTGCCGCTGCTCCTCACCGTCACGAGTTGTCTGATATTTGTCAACAACAGTTGCATGCATCTCTTCAGGATATCATCGATGGTTTCCGTGCAGCGATCCAGACGTAGGCGCCTTTTGCGAGCCCCGACTTGATGATGAGATCGTCCATCGCATGCAAGATCCGCGCGAACGATGGCTTCCAGGATGCCGGCATCCTGACTTTGGGGGCCAGATAAAACCAGAATGGGCAGTAGGTTTCAAGCTCGACAACATGGAATGTTCTCTGGATTTCTGTGACGATCGAGCCCTGTGATATCTCCTCGAACGGAGAATCCTGGTGCAGAGCGCCGGAGTGTGAACCCCTCAAGGCGGTCCGTTTCTGGTCTTCTGTGGCAAGAAATGCTGCAAGCCTCTTGCGGAGCTTCCATTTCTTCCGATACGGTTGATAGGTAGGAAGTACTCCGTAGAGTGCACCGGCGAGGAGCTTCCGCACTCTTCCCATCCCGATATAGTCCATGATCAGGAAAGAGCCTCCCGGCCTGAGGGACTTCTCAACCTCGGCGCAGAGCCGGTCCAGGTGCAGGATGTGGTGCAGGGAATCGTGAGCCACCACGCAATCATATGCGGCGACGGGAAGCTCGATGGTGTTGAGATCGCCGACGAGAAACGTCGGCGGCGATCCGACGTGCGCAGAATTCGCTCGAGCGCTTGCCCGCTTTATGCGCTCGGTACTCAGATCGATTCCAGTGACCTGCATTCCCCGGTCAGCTAGTTCGAGTGCCAGGTGTCCTTCCCCGGATCCGAGCTCGAGAATGCGGGGACCGCTGGATACCGCGCGCGCCAGCAATCGGCCGTATTCTTTGCCGAAGAAAATTCGGAAAAGCACCGGATCGTGCCACATCTGCGGGTTTTCCGGATCCCTTCCGACCTCGCCCCAGTGGAGAGACTCGCGGGCGATAAGCTCATGGTACTGTCGTGGCTCAATCACGTAAGAGAAAGTCTGGTAGACGAAAACGGCACCTGCTCCGTTGTCTGAAGAAACAAAGAAGTGCCAAAAGAATCAAGGAAGCTGCTTGTCTTCACCGGCCGCAGGTTCGGAGGAGAGAGGTTGGTATGCTTCGCACCGAAGCACGGGAAGCCTGGGGTATCGCGGATAGTGCGGGTCAACCGCTGCTTGCTTGCAGAAATAGAACGTGCTGCCTCGATTGCTCGTGATGCGCGACGCGTGCGCGCAGCCTTCGCATAAACCGACCGGCGATTGGCTCTGCCGGGCATTCATGAATCAGCCGGGCGCGGCGAGCTCGCTGCCGTGTGCCTGAGATGGTACGAAAGGAGAATCGCATAGATGACTCTATGAATCGGTGTTGGCACTCCGACACGCTCTCCGAGTCTCACAACGGTTCCGTTCAGCGCTTCGACCTCCAACGGTTTTTCGGCGATAAGGTCGTAGTACATGGAGGATCTCGTGTCGTCACGGAACCGTTTCAGGCCTTCGAGAACTCTTGATTCGTCGACCGGATCCACATCGATCCCGAGCTTGAGAGCGACGGACTGGACTTCGCGCATGGCGTCGAACATGAGGGCGCGTGTCCCGGGATTACCGATAATCTCCCCGTGCGTGAGGCGTGAAAGGGCGGTAAGAGAACCCATCGAAGCTATGAAAATCAGCTTTTGCCAGAGATCCTTGCGGATATTTGCGGACAATTGTGATTTGATGCCCGCCCGCGTCAGGCAGTTGAGTGTTTCGCCGGCCCTCGTGCCTGCCTCGCCGCTCATCGGCCCGAACACAATTCTCTGGAATCCGCCGGTCTCGGAGATAAGTCCCGGTGCGGTGATGCGCGAGGAGATGTAAGCGGCTCCGCCATAGGTCGAACAATGAGGGAGGATGGCGGCGATCTTCTCGACGTTGTCAACGCCGTTCTGGAGCGAGATGATCAGCGATCGTTCGCTCAGAAGGGGGGAGAGTTGTCGTGCGGCGGATTCAGTGTCGTACGATTTGACGCAGAACAGTATCACATCAGCGGGGCCGATGAGGGCCGGATCCTGAACGATCTGAGAGGAGGGTACTGTGAAATTGCCGGCGGTGGATGTGATGCGAAGGCCTTCACGTTGCATGGCATCAAAGTGCTTTCCTCTGCCAACGAACCAGACATCCTCACCGGCTCGGGCGAGCGCCCCCCCAAAAAAGCCACCAATACCTCCTGCCCCCATCACGACGAAACGCATGATCATCCTTTGATATCATTGCCCGAACCGGACTGAATCTCTTTGGAAACTCTCGTTTTGATCATACCCAGGGCGGACGAGGTCCTTTCTATGACCAGCTTAAGGGGAGGGATGAGCTTTGCTGCCGAATCAATGTCTCCCTGCTCGGCAGAATCCTCCATCGACTTGCAGATCGCAGCGAGATGCTTGGCTCCGATATTGAGACTTGCCCCCTTCAGTGAATGGGCGGCATGTCGAAGCTTCGCATCATCCCGCTTTGCGCAGGCCTCGTCGATTGCTCGAGATTGGTTGCGGAACAGCGGAGCGTACGAGTCGATGAGCTCGACGACGAAGTCCGGGTCCGTTTCGAGGCCAAGCTGCCGGATGCGTTCCGCCATTGCTCTCTCGAGTTCCTCGTCCGTGGGCAACTCTGAGAATCGCGGTTCTTGCAGAGTTCGACCGGCGGCCTTTGAACTCCATCGCTGCAGGACGCCCTCGATATCGGCGATGCGAATGGGTTTTGTGATGTAATCATCCATGCCGGCTTGCATGCATTTTTCCCGGTCTCCCTCGAGTGCGTCTGCCGTGACGGCGATGATCACGGGGCGCTCATCCCGCGGCACTATGCTCAGGATCAATCGTGCTGCTTCGAGCCCATCCATCTCCGGCATGTGCACATCCATGAAAACGATGTCGTACCTTTTTGCTTTAACAGCGCTCATCACCTCCAGACCGTTCGGCACAACGTCGGCCTCGTAGCCGATTTCCTTCAGTACGCGGAGGAGCAGCTTCTGATTCACAGGATTGTCCTCTGCGGCGAGGATGGAGAGCGGAATACGTTCGCCGAGTCGTTCGACCGGCTTCGGCTTCCTTCGGGATGAAGACCTCTTCGCACCTCCCATCGATTCCATCAGGATATCAAACAACAGGTCGTGCTTGACCGGCTTCGCCACAGCGGCGCTGAACAGGTCGCCTGCCCCGATTTCCGACGTTGACACTCCTGCAGACGACAGGAGGACGAGCGGGAGCGATTCGCGCGTGCGGATCGAGCGCAGCTCTTTTGCGAGCCGGTGCCCATCCATTTCCGGAATCATCATATCGAGGATTCCAACGTCAAACGGATCTCCAATTCGAACCCACTGAATTGCTTCCCGAGGTGACTGAGTGGTTCGGACCAGCATTCCCCAATTCTCGCAATGCGAACGGAGAATAAAGAGATTGGTGGCGTTGTCATCGACAATGAGAACCCGTTTGCCGGTGAGCTCGGGCACTTTTGCCCGAGTATGGACCTTCGGCAGAACGGAATCCGGCGGTGGTGTGCTGGTTTTTATGGTGAAGAAGAACGTCGAGCCTTTTCCCTCTTCGCTCTCGGCCCAGATCTTGCCGCCCATGAACTGAGTCAACCGCATGGAAATCGCCAGTCCAAGTCCCGTCCCGCCGAATTTTCTTGTCGTAGAGGTATCGACCTGTGAAAACGGTTTAAAAAGCCGATCGAGCTTGTCCGCCGGGATGCCCACGCCGGAGTCTCTGACCGAGAATTGTAGTTCCAGTTTCTCCCCAAGTTTCCACAAGAGGTTTACCGACACGAACACGTCGCCGCGATCAGTGAATTTGACTGCGTTGCCTCCGAGATTGATGAGAATCTGACGCAGTCGGTGCGCATCGCCGATGATGTAAGGCGGTACTTGCGGGTCAATCCAGTACAAGAGATCAAGGCCTTTCTGAATCGCCTTTGGCGTGAGAAGGTCAAGCACCGCCTCGACGCAGGTCCGGGGTTCGCACGGTCGTTCTTCGAGGTCAAACTTTCCGGACTCAATCTTCGAAAAGTCAAGTATGTCATTGATGATCGTAAGAAGTGATTCGCCGCTGCCCCGGATGGTATCCACAAAGTCGCGCTGTTCATCGTTGAGCGTCGAATGTGACAACAGGTCGGTCATACCGATCACGCTGTTCATCGGTGTCCGGATCTCGTGGCTCATGATCGCGAGGAATTCCGACTTTGCGCGTGTTGCAGCTTCGGCAGCCTCTTTCGCTCCCTTCAGCTCCTGCTCTGCTCTCTTCCGTTCCGTGATGTCCCGGTACGCACTGAGAAACATCACCTGGTTTCTAAACGTCACCAGAGAGGTCGATACCAGAATGGTGCGTGATTCTCCCCGCTTGGTCTGAATCGTTGTCTCCACTTCCGTGGATTGCCCCTTCTCGAGAAGGATCTTGAGATCGTCGAGCGTGTGCCTGCGATTGTCATCAAGAGGATACAGGATTCTCGAGAAATCGCCGCTGGCGTTCGCCTCTGCCATCGTGTAACCGGTCAACTGTTCCATCGCTGAGTTGAAGATGTCGAACCGTCCGTTCTTGTCGCAGAGCGTTATGCCCTCCTGGACAGTCTCGATGATCTGCTCGAGGCGGCGTTCACTCTCCGTGAGGCTTTCTTCGATCGATTTCCGGAAGGTGATATCGCGCGATACCGTTACGATCTCCATCACTCGCTCGTCCTGAGGATCCTTCACCGTTTTGCTGGTCGATTCAAACCAGAGGTAAGCGCCGCTTTTCGTGCGAATTCTATGCACGGCCGTAGCAATCTCGGGAATCTCGTTCGTTTTTGCCCTGGCGATCCGGGCTTTTGCGTAGTCGTCGGGGTGAAATAAATCATACGCGGAGCGGCCCAAAAGCTCGTCGGGTTCGTATCCCAGAAGGCGTTTGCAGGAAGGGGATACAAAGAGATAGATCCCTTCGGGTGTGAGTCGGGAAATGAAGTCGGTCGCGTTCTCGGCAAGTATCCGGTAGCGCGCTTCGCTCTGCCGGAGTTCATCGTCGGTCCGATAGGCAATGTCATTTGCGGTTTCGACGAGCTTTCGATTCGTCGATTCACTCTCGCGAAGATCGTCCTGGGCCCAAAGGCGTTGCTTGATTTCGCGGGACGCAAGCAAGAACATGAGTGCGAGTAGGAGGAGTCCCAGCCCGTTCCCGGCGAGAAAGACCCAGCCGGTGTTTCGCAGCGATGTTGCAGCCTGGGCTGATTTCTCGAGCAGGAGCGTGCGCTCGCGGCGATCCATTTCACCGATGATCTTCCCGATGTGCTCCATGACTGCCGTTCCTTCCCCGCCCTGTATCTTTTTCACGGCCCCCTGAAGTCCCGACGTCCTGCGTATTTCAATGAATTCATCCAGCAGCAGAATCCGTTCGTTGACGGATTGCTTCAGCAGATCGAGTTGGGAGAGATGATCGGAGTCGTTTGCGCGCAGGAGCTCGAGCCGTTGAATTTCACTTCGGAGCGAGTCGACAATGCGTTGTTTGGTGCCGAGAAAGTTGGGATCTCCGCTCAGTCCGTAGACACGCGATTCCGATTCTGCGGACCTGACGAGGGAAAGAACGGAGTGGAGGGCCTGCACCACCCTGTGGGAATGGACGACCTGGTCCGTGTTGGCCTGCAGTTGATCCATCGTTTGGTACGATAGATACGACATCGCAGCCAGAATGACCAACGCCAGGAAAACACCAATACTGTGCCGCCTGTTCACGAAGGACGCCCTCCTTGTGTTGCCTCGTTGTCAAACCTTCGATGGATTTGTTCGATGGCTGGCGCGATCATTTCATCATCGGGATTTTGACGCCCCAGTTCTTTGCGTTATTGATCGCCCGATCGTATCCGGCGTCCGCATGCCGTACGATCCCCATGCCGGGATCGTATGTCAGAACCCGCTGAATGCGCTCTGCAGCTTCCCTGGAACCGTCGCACACCACGACCATGCCGGCGTGGAGGGAAAGCCCGATGCCCACCCCGCCGCCATGATGAACGCTGACCCAGCTTGCCCCGCCCACAGCATTGAGAAGAGCGTTCAGGATCGGCCAGTCGGCAATGGCGTCGCTGCCATCCTTCATCTTCTCCGTCTCGCGGTTCGGAGAGGCGACACTGCCGCAATCGAGATGATCCCTGCCGATGACAATCGGGGCCTTCACTTCACCTTGAGCTACCAGATCATTGAAAATCGCCCCCATTTTTGCCCGCTCACCGTATCCCAACCAGCAAATACGGGCGGGGAGGCCCTGGAACGCGATCTGGTTCTGTGCCTTCTCGATCCAATTGCAAAGCTGCTTGTTTTCCGGAAATGTTTCGAGGATCGCGCGGTCCGTGCGATAGATATCCTCAGGATCCCCCGAGAGGGCTGCCCATCGGAAGGGACCTTTGCCGTCGCAGAAAAGCGGTCGGATATATTCAGGTACGAAACCGGGAATCGAAAAAGCGTTTTTCACGCCGTTCGCCAACGCTTCGCCTCGAATGTTGTTGCCGTAGTCGAAAACGACGGCTCCGCGTTTCTGCAGTTTCAGCAGAGCGCGCACGTGCCCGGCGATCGATGCTTTTGACATCGCGATGTACTTTGCCGGGTCCGTTTTTCGCAAGCTGAGAGCTTTCGCGTATGGGATGCCGGCAGGGACATACCCGTTGAGGGTATCGTGTGCCGAGGTTTGATCGGTTACGATGTCGGGCAAAAAATCCCCGCCTGCGATTTTCGGCACGAGCTCGGCGGCATTACCGAGAAGCCCGATCGATAAAGGAAGCTTCTTTGCCTTCGCGGCGCGGATCTGTGTCAATGCATCATCGAGGTCATCGGTTGCCGTGTCAAGATAGCTGGTTTTCAACCGCCGTTCGATACGATCGGGATCGACCTCGATGGCAAGGCAAGCCGCTCCATTCATGGTCGCAGCAAGAGGTTGAGCCCCGCCCATCCCGCCCAGTCCGGCCGTCAGGAGGAATTTCCCGGCGAGTGATCCGTGGAAATGTCGTGCTCCGCATGCAGCGAATGTCTCATAGGTTCCCTGGAGAATCCCCTGTGTGCCGATATAAATCCAGCTGCCGGCAGTCATCTGCCCGTACATGGTGAGTCCCAACGCTTCCAGCCGCCGGAACTCGTCCCAGGTTGCCCAGTGAGGGACCAGCATCGAATTGCTGATCAGGACACGCGGAGCGTTGCTGTGTGTTTTGAAGACTCCAACCGGCTTTCCCGATTGTACGAGAAGCGTCTCGTCATCCTCGAGGGTTTTGAGGCTTGCGACAATCGCCTCGTAGCATGGCCAGTTGCGGGCTGCCTTGCCGGTGCCGCCGTAAACGATCAGTTCCCCGGGCTTCTCTGCAACCTCGGGATCAAGATTGTTCATC
Source organism: Bacteroidota bacterium (assembly GCA_003519375.1). Classification (GTDB taxonomy): domain Bacteria; phylum Bacteroidota; class Ignavibacteria; order UBA10030; family UBA10030; genus UBA9647. Next base: position 21,140 of record DOWV01000226.1, on the reverse strand, counting down.
ATCATGCGAAGCGCTGCTTCCTGAATCCATCCCTTGCAGCTTAGCTTCGTGCCCCGCGGTGCATGAACGAGTCGGTGCGGAGGTGGGAGGCTCTTCTTCATAAGACCATTCCGTTGTTATCCGTTTTCGACGATCATTTGTGAGCGACAGCGGTGATCTCGACCCGGGCGTTTCGGGGAAGATTCGAGACTTCAACCGTGGTACGTGTGGGAGCGCGTCCAGCCGCGAAGTAACTGCCGTATATTTGATTCATCTTCGCAAAGTCTTTCATGTCTTTGAGATACACCGTGCATTGAACGACGTCATCCATCGTCGCGCCTGCTCGCGCCAGAACGGCCTTGATGTTTTCCATGACTTGGCGGACCTGTATTTCGATATCGTCGCCGGCGAGCTCCGTCGTGCCCGGTTTCATTGCGATCTGTCCGGAAGCATAGAGGACATCACCGACCCTTACAGCCGGTGTGTAGGGGCCTATGACTTTCTCGTCGGTGAAATATTGGCGGCTCGCTGCGCATCCCGCGAGAAGGAAAACGATCGAGAGCAATGAGAATGTCGATTTCATTGTTAACCTCGGTGGGTAGTCGTGTTCAGACCGTTGCTTAGAGTTTGTATCCGATTTTGCGCAGGAATTCTTTGCGGGTTTTGATGTCCGCATCAGTCTCAATTCCCTGAGTCTTCAACCCGTCGATGACTCCCAGAATACCCCGGCCCTGGGTGGATTCAGCAACAATGACCTCGACAGGATTTGCTGTGGCACAGTAGATATTGCACACCTCGGGGAGGTTTTTGATGACATTCAGTATGTTGACCGGGAATCCGTCCTCAATGAAAAGAATGAAACTGTGCCCGCACGACAGAGCCATGGCATTCGATTTCGCGAGCTCGATCATGGCCGGATCGTTGCCCGAAAATCGCACAAGTGCCGGTCCGGACGATTCGCAGAACCCGACACCGAATCTCATATGTGAATTCGTTTGGACGATTGCTTCATGGATGTCCTCGACCGTTTTGATGAAATGAGATTGACCCAGGATGAAGTTCGTCGTTTCGGGTTTCTCGATTTTGACAGTTTTGAGGTCCATACGGAATTCCTTCCAGAGGTTGGAACATGAGCGGCACAGCTATCTTACGAGGATTCTGTCACGGATTCAACTTATTCCGGTGTAAAGGGCGAACACGCAAGGCAATTCGTGCAGACAACGGAACACTATTTCAGCGTTGCGTTCGACGGGATGAGCCAGCGGAGCATGCCGCGGCCCGGACTCGGTGCAGCAGCGGTCGCGACACACGCAAGGCTGCAGGTCTTCATTTCTACCCGGCTTCGGTCTTCGAGGCCGAGGAGGAGGGAAACTGTCCTGCTCAAATGCGGTTCGTGCCCGACGACCAGGATCTCCTCGCAATCGAGCGGCCGGAGCTCCAGGAGGATGAGGTGCGGGTCGCTCGACGAGACAAGCGCGTCGGTCGTGTTGATCGGGTTCGCGCCGGATTCAAGCATGAGGGTCTCTGCGGTCTGTCTGGCCCTCAGTAAAGGACTGCAGAAGATGTGGTCAAACCGGATTCCCCGGTCGCGGAAGAAACGGCCGACAGCGGCCGCCTGCTGCAATCCGTGATTGGACAAGGGTCGTTCACTATCCGGGTATTGTGCGCCGCTGAGCGCCTCTCCGTGCCGAAGGAGATAGAGATTCATGGAACAACCCTGATGCGTCGTGATTCGCCGCTTCCCGAAGCTTCGACCCCCGCGGGGGAAGACCCCGGGCTGTTTCACCCTTTGGTAAGATCGTACTGACGAATCTTCGTGTAAAGCGTCTTCAGGCTGATCCCGAGAATCTTCGCCGCGATGTTCTTATTCCAGCTCACCGAATTCAGGACCCCGTGGATATGTGCTTTTTCGATGTCCACCATCAGTACTGCGCTTCCCAGCCGTGGTGCTGACGGATCGATCGGTGCAAGCGGTTCGGTGTAGGATTGAGGGCCGATGGGGAGAGAGAGATCATCCACACGGATTATGTTGTCTCGCGAGAGGATGATCGCCCGCTCAATGACGTTTTCCAGTTCGCGTACGTTGCCCGGCCAGTCGTACTTGCCGAGGAGCGCCATAGCTTGCTCGTCAACGCGTTTTGGTTCTTTCATGCGGCGGTGTTTCTTGACGAAATGCTCAACGAGGAGCGGCACGTCTTCCTTCCGCTCGCGGAGGGGCGGAAGAGTGAGTGTAATCACGTTGAGCCGGTACAGCAGATCTTCCCGGAATCGTCCCGCGGCGACCTCCTGGCGGAGATCTTTGTTCGTCGCCGAGATGATGCGAACGTCGGATTTCAGCACCTTCGCGCCTCCCACCCGCCGGTATTCTCCGGTCTGCAGAAATCGGAGGATTTTCGGCTGGACCATCGTCGAGATTTCGGCGACCTCGTCCAGAAAGAGAGTCCCTCCATTGGCAATTTCCACGAGTCCCTGCTTGGTCGCGATGGCATCCGTAAACGAACCTCTCTCGTGTCCGAAGAGTTCGCTCTCGATGAGAGTCTCCGGGATGGAGGAGCAATTGAGGGCCACCATCGGGAGAGTTTTGCGCGGGCTGTTTGCGTGGAGAAAATTCGCCAGCAGTTCTTTTCCGGTTCCGCTTGAGCCCTGGATGAGCACGGTGGAATCGGTCGGGGCCACGCGCGCGGCCAGATTCAGAACATCCAGAAAGGCCTTGCTTCTGCTGACGATCGAGTCGGAAAACGCATGCCGCTCCAGCTCGGACTTCAGGATCTTGTTCTGAGCAAGAAGCTGCCTGCGTTCGAGAGCCCTGTCGATGACCGTCAGGAGTTCTTCAATGGAATACGGTTTCGTGACATAATGGAAGGCCCCTGCCTGCAAACACTCGACCGCGGTTTTGATATCCGCAGCGCCCGTGAGCATGATGACTTCACAGTCGAGGTAGTGACCCTTGATGAAGCGGAGAACTTCAATGCCGTCGACACGGGGCATCTTGATGTCGAGCAGGACGATATCGAAGGGCTGAGACTGGACAGCGTTGATCGCACTGATGCCGTCGGTCGCTTTCTGGACCTCGTAGCCCTCCTGCTGGAGCACGCCGGTCAGCACCTCGAGCAGGGAGGCGTCATCGTCGACGGCGAGTACTGATATGGGAGCTTTGGACATATCGCCTTACAGTTGATTCAACGGATAGGAAGGACGAAACTGAACGTCGCCCCTTTGCCTGGTTCAGATTCGACCCAGATCTTGCCATTGTGCGCTTCGATAATGCGCTGACAAATGATGAGGCCGAGCGTAACGCGCTGATCTTCTGAATCCTTCTTGACGTTCCTATAGCGATCGAAAACGAGCGAGAGTTCTTCCTTGGAGATCCCCGGTCCGCTGTTGAAGATGGAGGCCAGGGCGTAGTCGGCTGGTTGCTGCCCCTCTTCCATGACCATCGCCACTTTCTGGACGTGGATAATGATTGCGCCCTGGACGGGAGTGGCACCAAGCGCATGGCTCAGGAGATTCTCGAGGACCTGGTGGATTTTCTGTCTGTCGAATTCGATCGGAGGAAGGTCGGACTCAGCCTTGACATCGACCGCGATTTGAGCAGCCTGGAGAGGAACGCGAAACTCTTGCACGGCCTCATTGACGAGGTCGGTCAGAACGCTGAACCCCTTATTCAGCCGGACGCGGCCGGCCTCGAGCTTCGTCAGGTCCATCATGCCGTCCAGAAGTCCAATGACGCGGTCAATCGAGTTCGTCATGTACCCCAGGAGTTCCTTTTGGTGGTCGCTCACCGTTCCCGCCATTCCCTTAAGGAGATAGCCAATGCTCTGGCGCAGGCCTGAAATCGGGTTGTGAAGGTCATAGAGGAGCCGCGCGGTGTGCTCTGCCTGAAGCTGACGGATGCGGTCCTCTGCGTCACGCTTTCGCATCAGCGCTCTCAGCTGGGGGACAAGCTGGTCGAGGTCGATCGGCTTGGTGAGGTATTCCCTGGAGCCGAGCTTCATCGCCTCGACGGCCATGCCGACATCGCTCATCCCGGTCATCATCACGGCGTCAGTGGTTGGAGAGTTCTTTCTGATGTAGCGGAGCACTTCCAGGCCATTCATCCCGGGCATCCTGATGTCGAGCAGGGCGATATCGAAGTCGTTCGCCTGCACGAGCTTGACGGCTTCGAGTCCATTGGGAGCCTCGTGGACCTCAAATCCCTCGTCGCCGAGCCAGGCGGCAATCGTTGTGCGCAAACCATCCTCGTCGTCTGCAATTAAGACCCGGATTTTCTCATCATCCATAGATATTCGCGCCGCTGATTGTGAGAATCCGTAAAGAGCCTGAGAAGTTTGTTGAGGTCTTCGCAGGTAACCTGCTCTGAACGGAAAGGAGGAGAGCCGACTGAGGCAAGACACGCCTCGCAAGATTAGTAATCTCGCGCCATAATAACGAGATTCGAAAGAAAAGTCAATTATCGGCGTCACATCCGTGACCGGTTGAATTTCAGCGAAGCCTGCGCTACATTGTGTCAGAAATGACCACGGGATCAAATGATCCCTCTAAGGCGGTTGTGCTCCGAGATGGAGAGGCGCCGTGTGCCGTTGTCCATGATTTGATGAAGATGAGGACTCCATGAGCTATACGAAAGAATTCCTGCGTTCAGTTCCCAAAGTGCTGCTGCACGATCACCTCGATGGCGGCCTCCGGCCTCAGACGGTGATCGAACTCGCGAAAGATCTGGGTTACAAGAAGCTCCCGACGACCGATGCGGGCGAGTTGGGAGAGTGGTTCCTTCGCGGAGCTACCCGGGGGAGCCTACCCTTGTTCCTGGAGGGTTTCGATCACACGTGCGGAGTCATGCAGACCGAGGAAGCGCTCGAGCGCGTGGCGTACGAAATGCTCGAGGATATGAAAAAAGATGGCGTGGTGTACGTTGAGACCAGGTTTGCGCCTGCTTTTCACGTGCAGAAGGGACTCCATCAGGAAACGGTCGTCCGATCCGTGCTGCGAGGTCTCGAACGCGGCAAACGTGATTTTGGCGTTGAGTTTGGAGTAATCCTCTGCGCCATGAGGAGTATGAAACCGCAGTTCTCGGAGGAGATTGCAGAGTTGACAGCCGATTTTCGAGATCACGGCGTGGTGGGTTTTGACCTCGCAGGTGAGGAAGGCGGTTATCCTCCGAAAAAACACATCGATGCCTTCCACTATATCCAACGCGAGAATCTCAGCATCACGGTCCACGCGGGTGAAGCATTCGGGAAGGAATCCATTTGGCAGGCAATCCAGTGGTGCGGGGCTCATCGCATCGGTCATGCCACACGCCTTATCGAGGACATGAAAGTGAAAGACGGCGAGGTTTTGAACATGGGCTCGCTCGCCCAGTATGTTCTTGACAAGCGTATCCCGCTGGAAATCTGCCTCACGAGCAACGTCCACACGGGTGCTGTGCGAAGTATGGAAGAGCATCCGTTCGGGATTTATTACCGGTACCGGTTCCGGGTCACGCTGAACACCGACGACCGGCTCATGAGCAACATCACCTTGACAGATGAATACCACACGGCTTCCGAGGTGTTCAAGCTCAAGCTCGAGGATCTGGAGAAGCTTACGATCAATGCGATGAAGAGCGCCTTTCTGCCGTACAAGCGCCGCATCGCGATCATCTACGATGTCATCAAGCCGGGATTTGTCGCGGCCCGGGAGCAGCTGAAGAACGGATCGTAGAGTTTTCGGCGGGCTGGTCGCTTGCTCGCTTTTCTGCTCTTTCACGGAATCGGAACAGGAGGGAGACGATATGAATCATCAGCACATGCATTGGCTCGGCCATGCGTCCTTCAGAATCGAGGACGGTGCAACACAGATTTACATCGACCCCTGGAAAGTCTCCCCGAAGGCGCCGAAGGCGGATGTCATTTTCATCACGCACGCGCACTATGACCATTTCTCTATGGAGGACATCGGGCGGATCAGGAAAGAGGGGACGGCGTTGTTCGCCCCGAAGGACGTGGCGTACCAGATCAAGGGCACGGTGATCGCCGTTTCGCCCGGGGAGGTCTACAACGTCGGCGAACTCAAAGTGAAAACAGTGCCCGCTTACAACGTCAACAAGAAATTTCATCCGAGACAGAACAACTGGGTTGGCTACGTGATCGCGCTCGCGACGGAACAGAAGATCTATCACAGCGGTGATTCGGACTTTACGCCGGAGATGAAAGCCGTCGTCACCGATTATGCGCTCCTCCCCATCGGAGGAACCTATACGATGACGGCCAAGGAAGCAGCCGAGGCCGCCAACGCCTTCAAACCGCGCATGGTAATTCCGATGCACTGGGGAGATATCGTCGGTGCTCAGACGGACTTTGATGAATTCCGCCGCCTCTTCAGGGGTGAAACCGTGATCAAGCAGCCGGAACGATAGGGAAGGGCCTACTTCTTTTGCAGAAGATTTGCGATCCGTTCGCGGTCTTTTCTGTGAATTCTCATGCGGAGGATAACCTCCGCATCCTCGTACGTTCGCTCCAGTACTTCGCCAGCTGAGTGAAGCTGGGAAATCAGCTTTTGCTGATCCTGGGGAATTCTCACCGTTTCCTCCGCAAATTCAGCTTCAAGGACGCGCAACACTTCATCCTTTAATCCAAGGATGTTGATCCCACGCGTCGCCGAAATGAAGACACGGTTGGGATATCCTTCAGCGACAGCCTGAAGAACCGTACGATCGGCGAGAACGTCAATCTTGTTGAAAACCATCAATGTAGGTTTTTCGGCCGCGCCCAGCTCCGCCAGGGTATCATTGACAACGCTGATCTGCTCTTCGAACGTCTTGCTGGCGACATCGACAACGTGGAGAAGGATATCAGCTTCAGTGATTTCCTCAAGTGTGCTCTTGAAGGATGCAACAAGATGGTGAGGAAGTTTCCGGATGAATCCGACGGTGTCGGTCATGAGGATCTGAATGGACGGTCCGAGCTGGACAATGCGCGTGGTTGGATCGAGCGTGGCAAACAGCCTGTCTTCGACGAAGACGTCGGAGCCTGAAAGAAAGTTCAGAAGCGTTGATTTGCCCGCATTGGTGTACCCGACGAGCGCAGCGCGTGTGTGATGAAGCCGGCCTTTTCGCTGCGTGACCCGTTGCTGAGAGATGCGCTCGAGCTTTTCCTTCAGATGGCTGATCTTCGCCCGGATCATGCGCCGGTCCGTTTCGATTTGCGTCTCGCCGGGACCCTTCGTGCCGATGCCGCCGAACTGCTTTGAAAGGTGCGTCCATTGCCGTGTGAGGCGCGGAAGAAAGTACTGGAGCTGAGCAAGCTCTACTTGCGTCCTCGCTTCGTTGGATTTTGCCCGTGACGCGAAAATATCGAGTATCAGGCCGCTGCGGTCAAGCACCTTGCATTCCAGGATCTTCTCCAGGTTTCGCACCTGAACCGCCGTCAGGTCGTCGTCGAAGATGACGAGCTGAATTCGCTGCTCGGTGACAGCGGTGTGGATCTCCTCCACTTTCCCCTTGCCGATGAACGTCGCGGAGTCAATCCTGTCCCTGTCCTGGGTGACACGCGCAATGACGTCAGCACCGGCTGTGTCGGCGAGAAGCGCCAGCTCGTTCAGATACTCTTCTGTCTCTTCGCGGCTGCTGGTGCGCGTTGACACGCCGACGATGATACAGCGTTCCCTGTTGGTTTGAGCCAGTTCAATCATGATGGGCTGCCGGAGCTACTTCCCGCTTCCATGTTCTCGCAACGAGTAATTCAATAACTGCTATCAGTAATGCTAACGTAATGAAGTATTTCCACAGTTCCACGCCGAATCGCGATTCGAGGACACCTTGTTTCAGGTTTTCGGGCGTGTCCACGCTTCGAACGGCTGCGTCCTGAATCCCGATTCGTTCGAGCAGCGATTTCACTTGCTGGGAACTTGCCTTGAGCGTCTGAGATTCGCGGGCATCAAGGTTGATCACGAATTTCTGCACGGTCGAGCCGCGGGTGGCGAGGGAATAAATCCCCGGTTCTCCGGTTCCTTCAAACCGGAACAACTGCTGGAACAATTGCACGGACGGTGTGACCGGGACGCTGAGATCCTGCGGTGTCCGGATCTCCCACGGTCCCGACGGCGCTGAACTGCTCCGGAGAATGACCTCGGAACCTGGAAGAGCATCGATCGCTCTCGATTGCTGCCGGGCCAGATAAAGTGCCGATCGGTGGAGGAGCGGAACAAAAAGGCCGCGCGTCGGAAAATCTGACCACTCGCCTGTCGGTGGCACAGCAAAGAGGAGAAGCTTTCCCGATCCCACTCCCTGTTCCGCAAGGAATGCCCATCCGTTGGTCATGGTAATGATGACATTTGCCTGCGGCGTGAGGGCGAACCGCGCTGATGCACGGATCCGCGGAGATTCGAGTTTCATGTCGGAGGATGCCGGCGATGATTGACCGATACCTCCATCCTTTGAAGATTCGAACATGCCTTCAAACACGGGATGGCTCAGGTCGGCTCGTTCGAATTCTACGAACGATGCGGAGCCTGCTGTCCCCGCCGGACGATCAATCCCCTCGAGCCGGGGCGACCCCATGCCGGTGGCGAATTGGGCATTGAACGAAGCGGGATCCACCTTCGACGAAGGAAAGAGGATCATGCCGCCGCCGCTCTTTACAAAAGCCGAAAGTTCGGAAACCTGAGCCATGGTAAGGCCTTGAGTCGTTCCGAGCACAATGACATCCGAGCGTTTGATCCCGACTGAGTTCAGTCGCTCCGGCAGGACTTCTTCTGCCGACAATCCGGAATTGGTTCCGGCGCCGGTCGCAAGGGCAAGTTTCACAAGCTGAGTGTTTTCTGCAGTTCCGACAACGAGAACCCTTGTCTGTTCCGGAATTCGAAGGGCAAAATATCGCTTGTTGTCATACTCTACGTCATCATGCTCCAGTTCCACGAATCCATCGACGTAACCCGCAGAATCGGCGGCCACGGAAAACTCCACCGTTACAGAGGTATGCTTCGGAACGTCGATGCTTCGCTCAGAGACCCGGGTTCCATTCAGAAACACACTCACGACGCGGTCCTGGGCATCACTGCCCGTGTAGTTGCCGATTCGGGCCTGAACGGTAAATGGTTTCCGGCGTTCGAAGATCGAAGATGGAATTGTTACCGACTCGAGCGCGAAGTTGCGGAGCCCGCGTTTGCCAAGGGAAACCATAAACAACCGGATGTCGGGCGAAAAGAGCTTCTCGTTCACGCCGGCGGGGTCCTTCTCTCCGGCGACAACGCCTTCGTGGAAATCAGAGAAGACGTAGACTTCCTTGCTGAAGTTCTG
>DOWV01000226.1:4766-11666 GCA_003519375.1 Bacteroidota bacterium | reverse complement strand
TCGATATTTTTCCGCAGCAGCGCGAAATCGCGAATACTTCGTTCTTCTTCAGAAGCCGGATCAGGAAGAGCCGAGAGCCGGAGGAGGAACGCCTCGTCTCCGTCGGCGAACAGCTGTGTAACATCCTTCGCCGCCTGGCGCGCCTGCCTCAGAAGTTCGCCGCGTTCATCCTCTGTTGTCATGCTGAACGAATCGTCGATAAGGAGAACCGCACTGGTTCTGGCATGGCTGCCGATGCTTCCCGCGAAGGATCCCCTGATCGTGGGGCGCGCGAACGCCAGGACAATCAGGAGGACCAGGAGTGTCCGAAGGATCATGAGCAGGATTTGGCGCAGCTTCAGCCTTCGGATCTTTGTCTTCTCGAGCTCTTTAAGGAACGTCAGGGTGCTGAATTCGATCGTACGGAGCTTCGGGAGGTTGAGAAGATGAAGGAGGATGGGTATGGAAGCGGCCAGAAGGCCAAAGAGCGCGAGGGGATTAAGAAATGTCATTGAACGGCAGCACTCGTGTCAAGAGATCTTCAGGATGCGTTGAGCGGGGAAAGAGAAATGATGTCGGATGAACGTTTCAATCTCACTTGTAACATAACTTGAAGATGACCGAAAATCAAGCGAGCGCGGTTCGATTCGAGGAGGGGATCATGGCGACGCCGCGGCCGGGGCTTCGTTGCTATTCCGTCCGGATTTCGGTACTTTCAAATTGCCATGCCAGAATTCCCTCCTCGGACATCACAAAATATCCTGCGTTTGGTTGCGGCGTTGGCAGGATTCGTACTTGTTTCGATCCCGGTACAGGCGATCGCTCAGTCTCCCGGGGTCACAATGACGATCCGGCCTGAGTTCGCCGACGAGCGCGAGCTGATCCCTAATCTCCTGCCCTACCGATCGGTGAAAAGACCAAAAGTAGCCGTTGTCCTCAGCGGCGGCGGTGCGCGCGGAGTCGCAAGCATTGGGGTTCTCAAGGTTCTGGAGCAGGAAGACCTTCCCATCGATCTTATTGTGGGGACAAGCATCGGGAGCATTCTTGGCGGTCTCTATGCATCCGGTTACTCCATCGGACAGCTGGAACGCATGGTGGATACCACGAACTGGGCCGACGTCCTGAGCTTCAATGACGAGGCAAGGAGGGCGGATCTCTTTCTCGATCAGAAACTCGCTGAGGACCGGAGCATCCTCACGGTAAGGTTCCAGGGATTCGAGCCCATCGTTCCTCAGTCACTTTCCACCGGTCAGCGGCTGACAAACTACCTGAACCTGCTTGTCCTTCAGGGGATTTATCATCCAAATCCGAGTTTCGACGACCTGCGCATTCCGTTCCGTGCCGTGGCAACGGACCTTGTGTCCGGCAAGGCCATTGCTCTTGATCGCGGCGACCTGACCGAAGCATTGCGCGCCAGCGTCTCCGTTCCGCTGCTCTTCAGCCCTGTGCAGCGCGATACTGCGCGTTTGCTTGACGGCGGCCTCGTCTCGAACATACCCGTGGATGTCGCACGTGCCTGGGGAGCCGATATCGTTGTGGCGGTCGATGTGACCAGCCCGCTGAGGCCCATCGCCAGGTTGAATGCACCCTGGGAGGTGGCAGATCAGATTCTCGGCATCACGATGCAAACGGCAAACCGGATCCAGCTGGCGAATGCCAATCTCGTCATCCGGCCGGATCTGGGCGCTCACCTTTCTGATGACTTCACGCATCTTGACAGCCTTGTGGCAGCGGGCGAACGGGCGGCCCGGGACATCGTGGATCAATTGAAGACGCTCGTGCAAACGAGGAAGACCGAACGCGCATCAGGGCACGCGCTTTTCCGAAACGCTCATCTGAAGTTCGATGCCCTGTCGCTCGATCGCGAGTGGCTGACGCCGGTCATGGATCTCGCCCGCGAGAAGGACATTCCGGAAGAGGCCCTGCAGCTTCTTGTCAACCGGATGTATGAGTCGGGTGATTTCGAAGATGTGCGGGTCGATGTGACGATCGATTCCGGATCCGCACTCATGAATCTTGTTGTTGTACCGACCCCCATTCTCCAATCGATCGAGATTCTCGGAAACAGACGAATCGGGGCGGACACGCTCGTGTCGTCGTTTCAATCACTTCTTGGGCATCGGCTGAATTTTCTCAGGAGTCGCCGGGCGATGGAGAATATCCTCTCTTCGTACCGCGACCGCGGCCTTTCGCTGGCGAGAGTGCGGCAAGCGAACCTGGATCGCTCGACGGGTCAGGCCATGATCCGGATAGACGAGGGGATCGTCTATCGCAGGGATATTGTGGGGACTTCGAAAACCAAAGACTATGTTGTCTGGCGTGAGCTTCCGTGGGAACAGGGCGAAGTGTTTGATGTGAAGAAAGTCTCCAAGGGGATCTCGAATCTCTACGGCTCGAACCTGTTCGAACAGGTGTCCGTTCTCACGCAGCAGGAGGGATCGGAGAATGAGAACCAGGTCGTCATCATCAAGGTCCGGGAGCGGAGCACGGAGCTTATCAGGTTCGGGATGCGCATTGACAATGAGCGGAGTATTCAGCCGTCGATCGATGTGCGCGATGAGAACTTGATGGGGATCGGGGCGGAGCTTGGATTTCACGCCTTCGGCGGAGCCAGGAACCGCAGCTTTGTCGGCGAATTCAAAGCGACTCGCGTGTTCAATTCCTACTTCACGTTCGGGTTGCGGGCGTATTCAAATCTCCGGGATGTGAATGTCTACGAGGACGGGCCGAAAAGCAACCCGAAACAATGGAGTCGGATCCGCATCGGTGAATACCGCCAGTTCATGCAGGGTGTTTCGGCGACCTTCGGCACACAACTGGAACGGCTCGGCACGGTCACCGTCGAAGGCCGAATTGAGAATCAGCGTGTATGGAGCTTCTTCGGCACTCCAACTCCCACAGAGACATACAAAATCGGGTCGCTGCGGTTTGGCACCAAAGTGGACAACCTTGACCGGTTTCCGTATCCGCGTAACGGTGTCTCCATGAACTTCAGCTATGAGTCGACCGTACTGCCCATCAAGGGCGGAGTGGGGTTTACCAAAATGGTGTTCGCCTACGACTGGTATCAGACTCTTGGGCGATTCACTTTTCATCCGCGCATCCGATTCGGTTTCGCTGATGTAACCCTCCCCATCACTGAGCAATTCAGCCTCGGGGGACAGGAGAGCTTCTACGGCCTCCGTGAGGACAACCTTCGCGGACGACAGCTCCTCGTGGCGAGCCTGGAGTATCGATATCACAGTCTCATGAGGTTCTTTTTCGATACGTACTTCTTCGCGCGGTATGATGTTGGTTCCATTTGGCCGGCCCCCGCGGCGATGCGTCTGGAGAACTTCCGGCATGGTATCGGGCTGGGAGTCGCTCTCGATACCCCGGTCGGTCCGATGGAAATCGCAATGGGTCAGAGCTTCTATTTCAGGGAGGAAATCCTCGATAATCCGTTGAGCCTGGGACCGCTCCTCGGTTATTTCAGCATCGGGTACGCGTTCTGACGTTTGCAAGCAGGCGCGAATACTTCAGGACACTCCCGGAGTCAATCCCGCTCACTGAAACGAATTGCCCTGCAGGCCGTAAGTAAAAGTATATCTTTTCTCAACGAGGTCACGAATGAAGAATGTAATGGCGACCTTTTCTCCCCGTACGATCCGCATCCTCTATTCTGCCGCGACATTCTTCGCCCTGATTCTCACTCTCTCGCACGCGCTCGACATCCTCTTTTTCAAAGCTACCAGCAATGATCAGTGCGGATGGTTGCCGCGGCAAAAAGGAGAACAGGGAGTTGAGATAACACAGGTAGTCCCCGGCGGCGTTACGGACGTGGCTGGTGTAAAAGACGGTGATATTCTTCACGCCATCAACGGAATCAAGTTCGGCAATGGTCAGGAGGCGATGAAGATTATCAACGAGGTCAAACTGCACGACTATGTTGACTATCTCATCGAACGCGACGGGGCGCTGTTCACAACCAAGGTTCAGGTACTGAAGGTATTCGACATCCGGTATCTCGGCAACTTCCTCCTGGGATTTGGATTCCTGGTCGTTGGCTACATCGTCGTTCTCAGTCGACCGCAGGGAAAGATCCAGCGCATGTTTGCCCGGTATGGAATTCTGGCCATGCTCTTCCTTGGTCTGGCGGGGTCGCAGTCCGTCCCTTCGCAGACCTGGCTGTACAGGACGTACGTTGCGGCAATAATTTTTGGCTGGATCTTCATGATTCCGATCTGTATCACCTTCTTCCTCCATTTTCCGGTGAAGCTGAAGGCCGCTTCGTGGGGGTGGTTGAAGGTGATTCTGTATTCGTTGAGCATTGTCACGATAGCGCCGGTGGTCTATCGGTTTTTTTCAAGCATGCCGAAAGAACTACCTCCATTCGTTTCCATTATCACTTCGAACACGCCCTCCGTCGCTTTTGTGGCCGGATTAATTATTTTCACAGTAACCTATTTCGTCGGCGTCGATCCGTCACGTCGGAAACAGCTTCGGCCCATGCTTGCAGGTGTGGTCATCGGTATCGCCAGCATTATCTATGCAAATATCCTGCAGAGGTCAAATCAGTTCGTGTTGTTTACATCCCCGATTCTCCTGTTGCCCACCCTGTTGGTCGTCCTTCTGCCGGTTTCATTCGGGTACGCGATTTTCCGCTACCGGCTCATGGACATTGATCTGGTGGTGAAGAAGAGCCTTCTCTATGCCGTTGTCACGGCGATGCTGGCGGGTCTCTACCTCTTTCTGGTTTATGTCATCGGAACTGCGACATCCTACCTCCTCGGTACCGAGGAAAGCGATGTCGGAAATCTCTTTGCCTTTGTCGTGATCGCGTTTGCGTTCGATCCGTTGAAGCGAAGAGCGCAGGACTGGATTGACCGGTTCTTTTATCAGGAACGGTACAACTACCAGCGCGCGCTACTCGAGTTCAGCCAGGAGCTTCCGAGCAAGATCCATCTTGATGAGATTCTTGAGTCGATTCTCTCGCGCATCTCCTCCACGATGCATGTTGAAAAGCTCGCGGTCGTTCTCTGTGATCCCAGGGAAGGGTGCTCGTTCTCGGCTTCCGGCATCGCAGACTCCGATTGCAGCTTTGCGCAGGACCCCGACGGTTTGCTCGCGCTGCTGGGACGCACCAGAACGCCTCAATCGTTTGCGCTTCTCTCAACGGAACCGGAACTGTACGATATCGGGACGAACGACCGCGAGAAGCTCCTGCGTTCAGGGGTTGTTCTGTCTGTCCCGATGTTCCTCCAGGGACGCCTGATTGGCCTCATCAATGCAGGACCCAAGCTCTCCGGGAAAGTCTATTCACAGGAAGACATCGATCTTCTCTCGACGGTGGGCGGACAGGCGGCGATCGCCATCGAGAATGCACGGCTGCATCAATCGGAAATCGAGATTCAGCGTTTTGAGAAAGAGCTCGCGCTCGCGCGTGATATCCAGCAAAGTCTCCTGCCGAAAGCAAATCCCGTTATCAAAGGTCTGGACATATCCGGCATCTCGATCCCGGCGTCCACGGTCGGGGGTGATTACTATGACTACATCGAGCTGGGCGACGGGAAACTCCTTGTCGTCGTCGGGGATGTCTCCGGAAAGGGAGTCTCAGCGGCTCTTTACATGTCAAAGATCCAGGGCATGATTCAGGTCATCGCCCCGATGCACGAACATCCGCGCGACATGCTGGTTCAGGTCAATCGCCGCATCTATGAGAGCATGGAGCGAAAATCCTTCATTACGATGATCCTTGCCCTTTTTGATCTTCGGCGAAAGGAAGTTCTCATCTGCAGGGCCGGTCACAGCAAGGCTCTTATCGGTGTGAATGGATCGCTCGAGTATCTCCGAGGAGGAGGCATCGGCCTCGGCCTCGAACGAGGCCCCGTCTTCGAGCAGGAACTGGAGGAAATCCGGCGGCCCCTGCATTCCGACAGCCTCTTCGTGTTCTACTCTGACGGACTCACGGAAGCGATGAACGAAGGTGAAGTCCCGTTCGGCGAAGAAACGGTCTTCGATCTCGTGCGGACGAGACGTTCCATGACGGCCCGGCAGCTTCAGGAGACCATCCTTACTTCAGTTGCGGATTACCGCGGCGCAGCCGAACAAAACGATGATCTCACAGTCGTGGTGGTGAAGTCCCGGGTGCCGGAAGACTAGAACAAGGACCGGGTGGAGCGGATCCGGGTTTGTCGCTGCGAGCTAATTGTTTTTTCGGAAAAACTCCATATATTCATTCTGCTCTGAAATTCTGAAACACCCAGCGAACGATAAGAAACTACGATGACGACCAAAGCACCTTCTCAGGTAGTCCAAGCTCCGGCCGACAGCCTCGAAAACATTGCAGCCACCGTCGTTGCCGATATCCAGACCCAGGAACCGAACGATCGCAATCGACTCGCCTATAACATCTGGATGTGGCTCGTCGACAGGAAGGGAACGCTTGATCAGGCAATCCGGTTCGCGGGTACCCGTACGCAGGTTCCGCACACGGAAATTGTTCGCATCGTAACGCAGCGGCTCCGCGAAAAGGGAATCCAGGTTTCCTGATCCGATCTGAAACGCAGACTCTCCCCCGACACTCATTCGTCCGTTACCATGGCGTTTGATTTCAATTCGCTTCTTCTCTCCTTTATCCCTCTCTTTGTCGCGATCGATGTTCTCGGCGTGGTGCCGATCTTTCTCTCTCTCACCGAGGGGATGAATCGGAATCAGAGGCACACCCTGATTACTGAGGCAAGCCTGACTGCGCTTGGCGTTTCAGTTGCGTTTCTCTTCGGCGGACGGCTCATTTTCAATTTCCTCGGCATCACTGAACACGATTTCCGCGTCGGCGGAGGAATTGTTCTTCTCGTCCTCGCGGTGAGCGACCTCTTATTCCCTGATTCAAAACAGCGAAATCCGGAAGCCTCTGTCGGCGTTGTCCCCATCGGAATTCCG
>DOWV01000226.1:756-4659 GCA_003519375.1 Bacteroidota bacterium | reverse complement strand
ACTGTTTGTTGCCCCCGCCGCTCTCACCACGATACTTATTCTTGTTGACTCGTTTGGTTCTCTGGTGACGATCATCTCGCTTCTCCTGAATCTTCTTCTCGTCTGGCTCGTGTTCAGGTACTCTGACCTGATCATGAAATTGATGGGGGAGGGGGGCGCCAAGGCGGTTGCGAAGGTGGCGGCTCTGTTCATGACGGCGATCGCGGTCATGATGATACGCGTTGGACTGACGGGAATGCTCAAGAGTATGTAAACGCCGTGCGGCCGTGATGAGTTCAAGCGAAAGGAGAATGAACCATGGATTTGGGACTCAAAAACAAGGTGGCGGTGGTAGCGGCTGCGAGTCAGGGCTTGGGCAAGGCGTCCGCATTGTCGCTGGGGCGGGAGGGCGCCCGATTGGTCATCTGTTCCCGTAGCGAGGAAGCTATCAGGAAGACAGCGGCGGAGATTGCCTCGCAGACCGGAACCGCCGTGCTCCCTGTCGTCGCAGACGTCAGCAAGGCGGAGGATGTATCGCGGTTTATCCAGGCCGCCGTACGAGAATTTGGAACGATTGATGTCCTTGTCAATAATGCCGGCGGTCCGCCTACCGGCCACATTTCGAAGCTCCCGGATGAGGAGTGGTCGCGCGGCGTGCAACTGACGCTGATGAGCGTGATCCGCATGGTTCGTGAGGTCCTGCCATATATGCAGAGACAGAAGTGGGGACGGATTATCAGTATTGTCTCCATCGCTGCGAAGCAGCCGATTAACGAGTTGCTGATTTCTTCGACGCTGCGGCCCGGAATCCTTGGACTCACCAAAGTTCTGGCGAACCAGTTTGCTTCGGATAACATTACGGTGAATACGGTCTGCCCCGGCCTGATTCTCACAAAGCGACAGGAAGAGCTCAGTGTCTCGCGCGCTGCCGACCGGAAGTTAACGATAGAACAGTATCTTGAAGAGAGCGCCAGGACTATCCCGGCCGGGCGCCTCGGCCGTCCGGAAGAAATCGGCAATATTGTCACCTTCCTCGCCTCAGAGCAGGCGAGCTACGTGAATGGGGTCAATCTTCTTGTGGACGGTGGAGCGGCGAGGGGAATCCATTGAATGCAGAATGTGGAATGCAAAATGCAGAATGTGTGAGTGAAGGTCGCTGGCAACAATTTGCGCATGAGAGATGACAGACACCGCGTCTCTGATCGCTGGGAGCTGACCGCTGAATGCTGAGCGCTGACAACTGCTCTCAGATTCTCACGTAGTCTTTGAAGGTGAATCCTTCGCCTTCCTCTTCTGAAACAAGTCTGAAGACAGTGCCAATGAGATGTTCGTAGGGAGGGAAAAACGTATCGCCATCGATTTCCTGATCCACGATCGTCAACCGCAACGAGGCAGCCGAATCCAGAAGCTCCGCGAAGATTTGTCCTCCCCCGATCACGTACACATCACCCTCTCTCTCCAGTGCCCTCAAAGCATCCGCAATGGTGGCGTAGGTTTCGACACCTTCGAGTCGTCGTGAGGTAATAACGACATTCCGTCGATTGACAAGAGGGGTGCTGAGGGTTTCATATGTGCGGCGACCCATCAAGACGACATGATCCAGTGTGAGCTGTTTGAAGCGTTCCACGTCGGAAGGAATATCCCAGGGGACGGCGCCATTCTTGCCGATAACGCGGTTCTTTGTGAGTGCGGCGATGATGATGAGGTTCATGAGGGCGGCTTACCTTCCGAAGGTCAGATGTTAGACCATCGAACCTTAGGAAGGTGCGATGAATTTCACTTCCAGGGGATCGGTATATTCAGCAGCGCCAGCTTTGCTTCAAGATCCTCCCGCTCGCGGTTGCGCTTGATCTCCTGCCCCGGCGGCGGAAGAAGACCGTATTTGACGGCCACCTCGCGCGCCTTCTCTGCGTTTCCTGTCTGTATAGCCCTGATGATGTCGATCTCCAACCGGGTGATAGCAGAACCGCGAAGCCTGTAATCGATGAATGCCTCCCACACGATCGGGCACCATCGTCGTACAATCTCGTGTCCGATGACATTGGCGTAGGAGCGAATTTCGAATTGCGCGTGGTCGTCCATGCGCAGGGAGAGGAAGTGGAGAAGATTGTGTAAATCTACTTTCCAGTATGCCTCTGTGTATGTCGATAGCGGCAGGTCCTTCCTTGCCTGTTCGCGGGCTATTCCCCGCTCGACGCGCTCGTTATAGACCGCTCGCGCCAAATCCTGCAGTTCCTGCTCCCGCTGTGTTAACGCCGAGCCGAGTGTCGCGTCCGCAAATCCCTCACTTCCCTGTTTGTTGTCCTTCGATTGGAGTCTCCATTCAGCCGGGGCTGTCTTTTGAGAAGCATCGATCGCGAGTGAATAGCGCGTTGAGTACTCGTTGATGTTTGCCATCCGGTGACGTATCCACTGCCGCCAGCAGTCCATCGGAACACGAACGTGCAGTTTGATCTCGCACATTTCAAACGGGGTGGTGTGTGCGTGTCGGAGCAGATAGCGAATTAATCCGCGATCCTCGTTGACCTTCTTCGTCCCTTTCCCGTACGAGACTCGCGCGGCCTGCACGACAGACTCATCCGATCCCATGTAGTCGATAACGCGAACAAAACCATCATCGAGCACTTTAAGGGGGGTGCCCAAAATCTCGTCCAGTGCCTGTACGATCGGTCGCTGAATTTTTTCTGCTTTCTGCTCCATGAAGTCCTTTGCGATTGCTCTTCGTGATCGGGATCTGGCGTTACTTCAGTTGATCGACAAGCGGAAACGACGGCGCGATGTCGGTCGGGATATCCGTGAGCTTGTCGAGCACGGTTTTCATCTCGGGCCTGATGACGACGTACTTCTCCAGCAGGGCTTTCGCTTGCTCATAGCTTCCCTCGGCCTGAATCGTCATGATGTCTCCGGTCAGGCGCTGGGAGGCTTCTTTCATCTTGGCGATATTGACTTTGAATGTCGCCGAAGCGGCGTCGTATTCAAATGCACCCGCGTCAAAGAGATAGTTGAATTGCAGGGCCATTCCCTTGCCGTGGGCTTCGTTGATCCCGAAACGGACCGATCGGAAAGCCCCTGCAAGGTACATGACATACATCGGCTCTTCGGTTGATTTCGCCACCACACCCTTGTCGATGAGGTACTGGAGCGCGAACAAACCCGAAATATCAGCTTTTGCCTCTTCGAGCGCTGAACCAAGTTCTTTCATTTGCTGGCGGACCGTCGTTTGCTTGCCGTCCACGGTGACCGTGTGCGGGCCGAGGCCATGCATCAGCTCGTGGGCGAGAATATGGGTGAAGAATGGTTCAAACGAGATCTTACCGCGTTGCACTGCGTCAAGCGCGATGCCGGCGATAGGAGCGAGCACCTTCTGGAATTTTGCTTCCTGGACGTTTCTCAACATCACACGCTTGCTCCCTTTTTCGCGCGTGACTCGTTCGTCATTTGGCAGATTGAACGCCGCGGTCTGGACGCCGGCGCGCGCTTCACCGCCCACGAGAACTTCATCGACGACCCGGATCGGTGCCGAGGCGCCGAGCTTCGGATTTCTGTATTTTGGATTGATCGGAAGATTGTTCTCGATATCCTGGAGCTGCCTGGAGAACGAAGCAAGCTTTTTCGTCTCTTCATCATTCCGGATCGTGATAAAAGCCTCGAATGCAGCTTTGTAGTTGAACAGCTCGTCCATGTAAACTTCATACGGTCCGATCGTCGGTTCAATTGGACTGTCGAGATCCATCCAGGCCACGTCGCTGGCATAGTAATCATTGCTGAAAAACGCGTCTGCCCGCTTTGTGAGAAACGATTTCAGACTGGCATTCGTGGTAAGAGCGGCTGCATCGCGCAACAGCTTCGCGGCTGGCTCAAGGAATTCCTTGTACTCTTCGTTGTACGGAATGAGTGTCAGTTTTCTGTCGGCCGTCCTTCGGA
>DOWV01000226.1:0-531 GCA_003519375.1 Bacteroidota bacterium | reverse complement strand
TCCTCCGGATAGAAATTCGCGCCTGCCAGGCGTGTCGGCACGCCATCGATGAATGGTTCGTTGTGGTCGATGCCGGACCACGGACTCATGTTGATGTTGAAATACTTCAGTCGAAGCACGCCTTCGGGACTCGTATCTGCCTCGAGTTTTTGTCTCAGCGCCTCGTTGCCGCTCCAGATCTGCCGTGTGTAGATCTTATCGAGGATGTTCGACGCCTCGAAGAGCCTCGCGAGCGCTTTGCGGTCGCCTTCGGTCAGTCCGGACTCAGAGGATGTGATTTCGACAGGTGCGAAACGACCGACTTTACTTTTCAGATCGGGTGCTTTTGCTGAGTCCATGGTTGTCTTTTTGCAGCCGGAGATAACGGTGATGAGAATGACGAACGTCAGTGCGGTTTGAACGAGACGCATGGGAAACTCCTAGCCAGTACAAGGTAAAGTGCGGGAGACGGAATTCGCAGGCACACAGAAAGTACGATGAATAGAGTGGAGAAGTAAGCAATCGGGCATCTAGCAGGTTGTTGAAAAACTA
>DOWV01000002.1 GCA_003519375.1 Bacteroidota bacterium | reverse complement strand
TTATTCAGCAAGCTGACACCGTAGTCCTTTTGTGAAATGTCAGCCCATGAGCGCGCCGGAACCTCAACCCTCGCCTTCTCCCAGCTGTTTCTCATCTGTGTCGATCGTTGGATGGTGCCATACGGTATCTCATACGTGGCCACCGTGTCCTGCACCGCAAGCGGGAACGCAACTTTCAGAAATGTTTTTTCCTCCCACCAATCAACGTCAGTCTTGAAATCGATCCGATCGATACCATCATAGAGGACGACATCCTGAGTGAAAAACGAGCTCGGAAAACCCTCTGCCGGAAAATCCTTTTTGACGCCGGGTTTGAGATAGTCCCGGGTGACGCGCAAGACAACTCTTACCGGACCGCGCTCGACGATCTCGATCTTCCTGAATGTCGAAGGATATTCCACTCCCGTCAGACCGACGTTCCAGGCATCCCAGGCCGACGGGTAATCAGCCAGTAACTGCAATTTGTTTCCATCTCCGCTCAAGACCTCTCTCCCCGACCTCTTATCCGTCACACTTCGAACCCAACCGGTCTTGTGATCGAGTGCAACGGTAAAGTACTCGTTCCCGATTGCTTCGCCGGTGATACTCAATCCGGTTTTCACATCGGAGGGCACCTGTTTCTTGAGTTGGTAGGTCCTGTAGCCAAGCGACCGAACGTCGCGTGCGATGAACATAAGGACCCGCTGATACTCTCCGGCCCGCATGACCTGTGACGGTATCTCCCTTCCGTTTTCGTCGAACACGGCATACGCCTCCGCATCTCCCCACGGAAGTGATACCTTCACAACATCCGTCCGATCCCACGCGAGGGGATTGAACACGATGAGCGGCTCCGCCCCGCGTATCTTCGACGTATTGACACGATGAGCAAGGTATCGCAGAGATCTGCTCAGCTCAAACTTCCCGATCTCTGCAGCTTTCTGATGGGTTTCTGCCGCATCGATATAGACCTCCCGAATGCTGGAGCCCGGGAGGATATCGTGAAATTGGTTGAAGAGCACGCCCTTCCACGCTTTTTCAAGAGCAGCGCTGTTGTAAACTCCGCCCGAAAGCGAAGCCAATGTGGAGAATTTCTCGGCATTCGTCATCAGCACTTCATCTGTCCTGTTAGCTTTCTTCATGTTCGCCTGCGTGGTAAACGTCCCCTGATGATATTCCAGATACAGCTCATCCTTCCAGACAGGCAATGCACTCAGGTCGTGGTTCTTGACCCATTGAAGGTAGGTCGCGGCGTTCCCGTGCTCGATCGTCGGGAAGATGTCGAGCGATTTGAACTGATCGATCCGATCCAGCATATCGAGAGAAGGACCGCCGCCATGATCGCCCACGCCGAACAAGACCATCATCTTCGTCATGCCGGTATTCGCCTCAAACTGCCGAAGCCAATCGACAAGCTGGTAGCCGTTCTTGACCTCGTTCACATAGTCGAACGGGAAATAACTCAAGACCCGTGACCCATCGGGTCCCTCCCACCAGAAGAGACGGTGCGGAAATACGTTCGTGTCGTTCCAACCGATCTTCTGCGTGATGAACGCATCTATTCCCGCGTTCTGATAGAACTGAGGCATGTTCCAGTTGTATCCGAAGGAGTCCGGGTTCCAGCCGATCTTGACATCGACTCCCAGCTTCTGGCGGAAATAGCGCTTCGCATAGAGGAGCTGACGCGCCCATGATTCACCGCTGATGAGATTGCAGTCGGGCTCAATCCACATTCCGCCGATCACCTCCCAGCGGCCGTCCTTGATGCGCTCCTTGATGCGACCGTAAAGATCCGGATAAAGCTGCTCCATCCAATCATAGTATGCCGCGGAGCTCTGCGTGTATGTGAAATCCGGCCGGGCGTTGAACATATTGAGGACAGAAGCGAAGGTGTTCTTGCACACCTCAATCGTCTCGTTCATTCTCCACAGCCAGGCAGCATCAATGTGAGCGTTGGAGTTGAAGTAGAGCGTGAATCGTTTCGCGTACACATCGACGGGCTTCAGCCTGGTCCTCACCTCGGCAAGCGAAGCCTGGAATTTTTCCACCGGACCGTCGATGAGGGGACGCAGGTCAAGAGCAGCAGCCGTTGCCTGGAGCAGATCAGTGAGCCGCTGTTTCTCGGCCCGGTCGATCGTCGATTTGTCCGAGCCGGGATCGACCCGGCGGTTGGAGCTCGTTTGGTACGTATCGAAACTCAGCAGCTTTTGGCCGACACGGAGACTGAGAGAGAGGTTCTCAATCGTCGTTCGCAGACCCTTGAATTCCTCCGAGGCAATCTGAGCCCGGATCAATCTCAGCGGGCCCCCGGTGTTGATTGCCTTGATGGCGATGAGGAATTTTTCCCCCGGCCTGGCGCTGGCTGTCAGTTCAAACTCGCCATCCCATGGAAAATGCCCTTTGTCCACGCCGTTGACCCAGAGGTAGCCGTAGTCGTCCACAGACACAAGAAATTTCATCGGCCCGGAAATGGGCTTTCCGAGGATCCTGGACGGCAAAACGATCTCTTTCCTGATCCAGCAGGAGTCTGGGTAGATATTCTGGTTCAGCTGCAGCGTCGCCCAGCCGGAATCATCGAAGCCCTGCTGTGTCGGGTCACCGGAGGGGCGGAACGTCTTCAGATCCGGGCTTACTTTCCAGTCGTTGAACGACGAGAGCGTCAGCGAGTCAAGAGCTTTGACGAGACGATCGACATTGGTTTGAGAAAGGGCGATAAGGGGGACCACGGTGAGCAGAAAGAGTCTGCTGATGAGCTTCATGACCACGCTCCTTCAAAATTGAGTTGGGGGCACTTGGGACCAGGGGTGGCCAAAGTTGGCCAGAGTTGGCCACAATTGGAAAGCGTTGGAAAGACCGGAAACCTCAATCGGTGTTGTGAACTTCTGGCCGGAAAGTATGGAGAGTTTGGGCTACAAACAAGAAAGGTTGCAGTGTGTTGAGTTTCAACGAAAAACTGCTGAGAATTGAAGTTGAGCCCCCTTTTTCATTGGTCACTCCCAGGAGAGGATCCTCGCATGATCAAGCATCGTCTCGTTTGCCTCCTTGCTGCGACAGGCATTGCATGCTCACTGTTCGCTCAGGCAACACCGTCACCATCACGCGCCCCCGGTGAACAGAAGATTCTCGATGTCATGCATTCCATTTCAAGCCATACACTCCTCGAGTATGTTCGCTTGCTGTCATCGGAGGAGTATGAAGGACGCCTCACGGGAACTCCGTCCTACAACAAGGCGGCGCAGTGGACGGCCGATATGTTCCAACGATGGAACGTCAAGCCGCTGGGTGACAGGGGATCGTACTTCCAGGAGTTTCCCAATCCCTACACACTCGTGCTTGATGGCGGCGAGCTGACGCTTCATGTCCCTGTGAGTGGAAAAGATACGCTCAGAAAAACATACCGGTACGAAGCCGAGTACTACCCGGGTTCGACGTCGGACGCCGGCACGGTCACGGCGGAGGTGATGTATGTCGGCTACGGTATGACTGCCCCCGAACTCGGTTATGACGATTACCGCGGGATTGATGTGAAGGGGAAGATCGTGATGTTCGAGCCTGAAATTCCCGTGTCGCCCGTTCGCCAGCCGGACCTCTTCATGAAGTGGCGGCCGTATTCCTTCCACGACTACAAAATGAAGAATGCGTTCGCCCACGGCGCCGCGGGTGTATTGTACAACTACCATATCGTGAATCCCAATTGCGTCTTCATCAAAGGGCTGGTGGTGTCGTATGTCGGGAGGAACGTGATTCAGGATGTCTTCATGGGAACAGGGAAAAACCGGGATTCGCTTGTACAGCGGATTCGCACACGCCTGTCGCCGGCTTCATTCCCAACGGGCAAGACTGTCACCATGCGGTGTGCGACAGAGCATCACACCGAAGGCGTCGCCAGGAATGTCATCGGTTACATCGAGGGTTCCGATCCCGTGCTCAAGAACGAGGTCATCATCGTCGGCGGCCACCTCGATCACGTCGGCAAGAACCATTTGTTGATGCCGGGAGCCAACGATAACGCGTCGGGTGTTGCTGTCGCGTTGGGAACGGCAGAGGCGCTTTCGAAAGTCTCGCCGGGCCTCAGGAGGTCTGTTCTGATTCTGCTTTTCGGAGCAGAGGAACAGGGCGTGAAAGGATCAGAGTATTACCTCGGGCATCCGTCGGTGCCCAACACTCAGGTGAAGGCGTTTATCAATCTGGAGAGCATCGGACGCGGCGAGAAACTGGGAGTCGGCGCCGGCAAGAACTACCCGGCGCTCTGGGAGGTGGTTGAGCAGAACAATAGGAGGTTCATCCATCGGTCGATTTCAGCGGATACGACGGCTAATCTCGCCAGGCCGAGGCAGGACGCAGCTCATTTTCTCTGGGCAAAAATACCGACGATAGGCATCGGCACATATGGGGCGCCGCCTGTGCCGGTCGCAACATATCATACGACGCAGGACAAGGTTGAGTATATCACGCCGGAAATTCTTGAGGATATTTGCAGGCTGACGTTTTTGTCAGTTGTGGAAATGGCACGATAGAAATCCGAAATCGAATTTAGGATTTACTTTCAGAATTGGATATTCTAGAACTGCGCATAGAGCAGTGGATTGAGCTCACTCGCAGCAATTTCTCCCGGCTTCTGTCCGGGATGAAACACCTCCATATCCACTTTCTGATGGTGGTTATCAGGCTCCTTGATGCGCGTTCCGTCGGCGTAGAAGATGATGGTAATGACCTCGCGCCGATTGCTGCTCGCGTTGGCTTGAGCGGCATGGAGAGTCCGACCGGAGTGAAACGTTGCATCTCCCGCCTTTAGTGAGTAGGAACAGATCTTGCTTTTTTGTTCGTCGATGACCGTTTCAAAATACGCCTGCGAGGTTTCCGAAATCGGCAGCTGCTGAAATGCCGTGTTCTTGTGCGAACCCTGGACAAAACTCATCGTGCCCATCTCCCGCGGCACATCGACCAGAGGCATCCACATGGTAATCGTATGTTCTGTATCGAGGGGCCAGTAATAGTAATCCTGATGCCAGGGTGTCGGTTTGCCTCCAGGCTCTTTGATGAGGGCTTGATCGTGATACAATCGCACCCCATGCACACCCATGAGCTCGGCGGCAATCCGGGCAAACCGCCGGCTGAAAAGGAATCTCCTCACCTCGTCACTTTTCCGCCACACGTTGGTCACCTGCGTGAACATTTTTCCATAATCCGATATCCTTCCCTGCGGATCG
>DOWV01000326.1 GCA_003519375.1 Bacteroidota bacterium | reverse complement strand
AGTTGACGATGATAATGGAGAGAAGCGGGGCGGTATTTGGGGTTCTTGTTGCCAAGGGAAGATATCACGCAAAGTCGCCAAGTCGCAAAGAAAATCAAAGAGACGCGCTAGACTTCCTGCAATCCATTCACAACGCGTGAAATTCCCCGCTTCAGAAGTGCCTCCCCAAAATTAATGAGGAGACCCAAACGCTTGTCCGCGAGGCGCAGGTAGGTCAACAATTGCTTCTTGTGTACGGCAGATATTTCTTCCATAGACTTCAACTCGACGATTACTTTGTCCTCAACCATCATATCTGCACGATAACCATCGTCAAGTTTCACGGTCTCGTAGACTACCGGCATTCTCACTTGACGAACCACTTTCAGGCCGCGTTTTTTCAATTCATATTCGAGCACTACCTCGTAGACAGATTCAAGCAGGCCCGGCCCGAGTGCGACGTGGATCTTGTAGGCGGCGTCCACTATTTCTTTGGCAATCTCATTCTCCGTCATCTGTCACTCCGCCGATCCCTCGATGACCTTACGTTGCCCGCGCCCTTACCTCTCAAAAAGTCTCGAGTTCAACCACTTGGCGTCTTTGCGGCTTTGCGTGAGANNAGTAGTTTAACCGCCAAGGCCGCGAAGAAACGCAAAGAGAAATTTTGGAAAGGGATTTTCAGCTTCTTCACCTTTGCGGGTCGCCTATTATTTAACCACTAAGACCGCAATGTAGCGCTAAGGAAGCTGTTAGATCCTGTGGTCGTCCTTAAAGCTCCGCATCTTTCATGTCTTGGCGATTCTTGGCGCCCTTTGCGGTTCGCTTCTTCTTCCAACCGGTTGGGATTTCACTGGGAATTCGACTAACTCTCGTCAAGATTATTCACAACCCGCCGAATACCATCCTTGATTCGCCGAACATTGAAGTTGATGAGAAAGCCGAGCTTGCATCCGGATAGCTTCAAGTATGTGAGGATCTGGGCCAAGCTCTTTATGAACTTGAAGAGCTCGATCAACGACAATCGCTCCGATTTGATTCTCGTGCATGGACTTTTGGAAATTGTGTGAGGATCAAATGAAAGAGGAGCAATTCCACGTCCTACCGCGATTCAAAGAAGCTCTTGATCTTCAGCCTCCACACCATCCACACCGCCTCATAGACGATTTGTTTGGACATCTTGGAAACGCCGTTTCTGCGGTCGGTGAAGACAATCGGGATTTCGTGGAGCTTGAATCCATTCCTCCACGATTTGAAATTCATCTCGATCTGAAACGCATAGCCGTTGGAGTGAATCGCATCGAGATCGATGCTTTCGAGTACTTTCCGCCGGAAGCACTTGAATCCCCCGGTGGCATCCCGTACCGGCATGCCGGTGATGATTCGCGTGTAGACGTTTGCGCCATAGCTCAGCATCAACCGACGCAAAGGCCAGTTCACAACGTTGACACCGCTGATATATCGGGAGCCGATCACCAGGTCATAGGTCTGAGCTTTGTCGAGCAGGCGCGGCAGCTCCTGGGGATCGTGTGAGAAATCGGCATCCATCTCGAAGATAAATTCGAATCCGTTCGCCAGAGCGAACTTGAATCCCGCCACGTAGGCTGTTCCAAGGCCCATCTTGCCCGCGCGTTCGATTAAATGGATGCGCGGTTCGGTTTTCTGCATCTCCTTCACGAGTTTTGCCGTACCGTCCGGCGAGCCGTCATCGACGACGAGAACGTTGAAATGATCTCCCAGGTTAAGGATGATGGGCAGCAGCTGGGGGACGTTGTCTGCTTCATTAAAGGTCGGAATGACAACAAGGCATCGGTTCATAGTACTCTGCGCTCTTGATTCAGGATTTTGACTGTTCACTCAGCTGCCGATTGCTTCGAGGACGGCCTGAGCAATGAATCGCTGCTGCTCCTCAGTCAATTCCGTGTGCATCGGAAGAGAGAGGACTTCTGCCGTAGCGCGATCGGTCCGCGGAAACGCTCCTGCCGGCTTTCCCGAAGCCGCGTAGGCCTGCTGCAAATGGAGCGGAACCGGGTAGTAGATCGCGTGCGGAATTTTCTTTTGTGCGAGCGCCGCCGCAACTTTATCACGGTCAGGCAAGCGCAGCGTGTACTGGTGGAAGATATGACGCGCGTATGGTGCTTCGTACGGCGTCGTGACCGGCTTCCCTTTGAACAGCGTATTGTAGAAACGCGCCGCCGCCCTTCTCGCTTCGTGCCACTGCTCCAGGTGTTTCAGTTTGACGTTGAGAATCGCCGCCTGGAGGGTATCCATGCGGCTGTTCACACCGATGATCTCATGATAGTACCGTTTCCGGGAGCCATGATTGATGATCATCCTCAGCATCGCAGCGAGTACGTCATCATTTGTCACAACCATGCCTGCATCACCAAAGGCGCCGAGGTTCTTGCTTGGGAAGAAACTGATACACCCCATCGCCCCGATACCGCCTAGTTTTCGGCCCCGGTACTCCGCCCCCATCGCCTGGGCAGCGTCCTCGATAACCGGAATGCCGTGCTTTCGCGCAATCTCCATGATCGGATCCATATCCGCTGCGTGGCCGTAGAGGTGAACGGGAAGTATCGCCTTCGTTTTGGACGTAACAGCGGCAGCGATAGCCGCAGGATCGATGTTGTACGTCTGGGGATCGATATCGACGTAAATCGGCTTTGCACCCAGGAGAACGATCGTTTCCGTTGTCGCCACGAAGGTAAACGGCGTCGTGATCACTTCGTCCCCCGGCCCGATTTCGAGCGCCATCATGGCAACCTGCAAGGCATCCGTTCCGGATGCACAGCCTATCGCATGTCTCGTGCCCAGGTATTGCGCCGCGGCGGCTTCGAACTCCCCTACTTCCTTGCCCAGGATAAACATCCCCGAGTCGAGTACGCGGTGAAGAGCTTCATCGATTTCAGGCTTGATTTTCCTGTACTGCGACGTCAAATCGACCATTTGGATATTCATCGGATTCATATCACGTGTGTCCTTTTCCCATTATCATGACATAGAATGTATTGAAAAGTATTTTCAAATCCATTCGCCAGGACATGTTCTCAATGTAGAAGAGGTCGTACTTCAACTTGACCTTCACATCCTCAATGGATTCGTCGTACTTATGTTTCACCTGCGCCCAACCGGTGATGCCGGGCCGGACTTTCAGGCGGCGTTTGTAGAGAGGAAGTTCTGCTGCAAGTTTTTCGACAAAGAAAGAACGCTCAGGGCGCGGGCCGACGAGACTCATCTCACCCAACAGGACATTGATGAACTGCGGCACTTCGTCGATGTGAAGTTTGCGGATGATCCTGCCGACGCGGGTCACTCGAGGGTCCTTCCTTGAGGCCCAGACCGGTCCTGATTTCTTTTCCGCGTCGTCTGCCATGGAACGGTATTTGAATATCCTGAAAGGTCTTCCGTTCCTCCCCAATCGTTCCTGTCGGTACAGAGCCGTCCCCTGTGAATCGAGTTTGATCAGCACGGCGACGAGAAGCCAGAACGGCAATCCGATCCCAAGGATGAGAAACGACACCACAATATCGACACCACGCTTGAGGGACTCTTCCCACGGCTTCATGATCTCCGGCGTCACTTCGATCAGAGGCACCCCGTAAATCGAGCTTATGCGCGCCTGACCGCTCACGATATCATAGAGATCGGCCATCATTCTCAGTCCGACTTCGAATCCGGTGCATTCATTGATGATATAGATGAGCTTGTCATGCTCGGAGGATTCAAGGCCCACGAGGACTTCTCTCACCTCGTGCTGTCGTATCAACGAGGAAAGCTGATCCAGGGTCCCAACAACCGGTATGTGTTTGTATTCGGATCGCCTGGTATGCTTTCCGACTCTCGATTTCGCGCCGTCCACGAATCCGACGAGTTTGTACCCTAGCGCCGGATACTTGATGACCATGTCGCAGAGTTCCCGTGCCTTGGCCGACCAACCGACAATAAGCGTGTTCCGCGCTCCGATGCCGGCCTCCAGAAGTCTTTTTTGCGCTGCCCGGAGGGCGAGCCGCCCGATACTGATGAAACCGACCATCACGATCCAGTACGCAGCTATGAGTATTCTCGTTCCGGTCTGTGCGCTCGTCGATTCGTCGTCGATGAAAATAAGGAAGAACAGTACGAGCACACCTGCCGTGACGATGCGGATCAGAGTCACCAGTTCGTCCAGGCGCGACTGCGCGTACCATGAACGATACAAGCCAAAGAATGCAAACAGCATCAGCCAGTACACATAGATCGCGAGCATCGGCAAAATCAAGTCCGGCTCAATCGGATACGCGAACCACCCGCTCCGCACCCTCAACAGGTAGTAGACATAGTACGCCAGATTGACCGTCAGGAAGTCAAGGGCAAGAAGAAGCAGGCGTTCAGCTCGTTTGGGCATGTGTCACTTCGTGTCATTCGAAATCATGGTGCACTTTCCAGCTGTTCTACAATCACCCGGGCGCCGATCACGCGTTCACTCAGTTCTTCAGCAGCTGCTCATCATAGATCGCCACGGTTTCTCTCGCCACCTTCTCCCACGAAAACCGCTTGAGATTCTCAGTTCCTTTCCTCCGAAGCTCGTTTCTGAGGGATGGGTCGTTTGCGACGGCAACGATTTTCTCGGCCATATCGTCGATGGAGAAGGGATCGAAGTAAACGGCCGCGTCGCCCGCGACTTCAGGCAACGAAGCGGCTCTGGAGCAAACGACCGGGAGACCCACTGCCATCCCCTCCAGGACAGGCAATCCGAAACCTTCGTAGTACGAGGGGAAGACCATGAATTCTGCTTTCCTGACAACCTCGGACATGGTGCGCTCTTCGAGGTACCCGGTCCAAATCACATCACGCTGCTTCACCAGCTCGCTTTGGTTTTCTGCCGCCATAGGAAATGGATGTCCGATCAGCACCAATCTCTGAGGGATCGCGTGGCGCTTTTTCGCCAGCCCGTACGCTTCCAGGAGGCGCGGGATGTTCTTGTTCGGATATGTGGCACTAAAGGCAATCATGTACGGCTGCCGCATCCACTCCATGCCGATCCTTGATCCTGAATCCAGCCCCGCTGATGGCTCCGGTGATTTCGTGTCCGCTGCCAGGTATGTCACGACGACCTTCTCAGGCGGGACTTTGTACGCTTTTAGGATTTCACGCCGCGAGAACTCTGAGATCGTGATCACTCTGTTTGAGCGAAGCACCGCTTCCTTCACCGCAAGCCGAAGCATCGTCCGCCGGGCAAACGTCATGAGGCTGCCAAACGCCAGGAAATTCAAGTCGTGCACGCTGACAATCGTGGGGCACGGCATAAACAGGGGCGAAGTATACCCAAGCGAATGAAGAAGATCGATCCGCTGTTTTCGTATCTCCCGCCGGAGCGACAGATGTTCATAGACGAATCGCTTTCCCCGACTCACAGCATTGACCGGGCAAACGACGGACGTGAAGCCCGAGTCGGCTGCCGGTTTCCAGTCTGCTGACTCACCATTCAGAAACAGCACAAATTCATGGTTTGTCCCAATTTGCCGCAAGCCGGCGAGAAGCCCCCGGGCATATGTTTCAGTCCCGCCAACGTGGCGCGGTATCATGTAAAGCAGGTTCAGCCCTATTCTCATGGAACTTCCTTAGCGGCAAAATTTCCGGATGACGCAACGCCGTGCACGAGGATCCGATATTGTTCCATGACCTGAACCTTGGTGTACTTTTTCAACACGAGCGCGAGGGCCCTTTGCGACATCTCCGCCAGCAACGCCCGGTTCGAAACCGCTTCCCGAATCGCCTGCACAGCCTTCTCTTCCGCACCGGGGTGCACGAGCCAGCCCACCGCCGCTTCTCGAATGACGTGCGCTAATTCAGAATCCGCGTCTGCAATGGCGAGGATCGGCTTGCCCGCACTGAGGATATTGTACATTCTGCTCGGGACCGAGACACCAGACATCCCGGCTACAAACGAGATCACGGAAAGGTCACAGGCATTCAGCGACAGCGCCAGCTCAGTACGCGGCTGAGGCGGCAGAATCGTCACATTCTCGAGTCCAAGGTCCCGCGTCGTTTTCCTCAGCCAGAGCTCCTTTGCGCCCGTACCGATAAAGAGAAAATGGATCGCCCGATCTTGCTGCAGACTCCTCGCGCACCGGATCAGCACGCCAAGATCGTGAGTCCTCCCCATGTTGCCCGAGTACTGAATCACAAATTTCCCTTTAAGTCCCAGTTTTTCCAGGAGAGGATTGGTATTCCTGTCGAGAGGCACGATCTGATCCGAATCAGCCCAGTTGGTGATGATCGAAACATTGGTCGCCTCAACGCCGAGTTTTCGATGAACAAGCCGGAGCATATCGCGTCCCAGCGCGACAACCCGATCAGCGTGACGATAGAGGGACCGATGCAAGGCGTTGAGGAAACGGACAATAAGAGAGTTTGGTTTCACCATCCCTGCCGCAACCATCGCATCGGGGTAGACATCTTCGATGCGCAGGATCAGCTCTGCCCTTCGCAGCTTGCATGCGAGGAACGCGACGAAAGGCAGCGTCGGCGGATTCGTCACCACGAGCACAACATCCCCCTGTCGAATCCTCCACAGCGCGTTGAAGAACAAGGAAACGCTGATCGTGAACAGATTCAGGAGACGGAAGAAAAGAACATCCTTGTTCAGCGTTGTCGCCGCGCAACGGTGGATGTGAACATTCTTCAATACTTCATTCGATGGAGCTCGTGTCCCTCTCGCTCTGTACGTAGGCTGCGCACAGAGGACCTCTACGTGGCAAAAAGAAGCCATCGCCTCTGCAGTCTGCGTGATATAATATCCGGTTGCAGAATCTTCGGGATAGTAAAGTTCTGACAGCACCCAGAGACGGTAGGGTTGAGTTTGAGCCATAATCTATCGTACGATCGAATGCATGTACCCGGCGACCTCTTCCAGCGTCAGGCAGCGAAGCGCAAGGAGCAAAACAAAATATATTGACGCACCAACAGCGAGCGCTACAAACAGGTTGAGCGGGATGAGCACGAGGGCCAATCCCATGAGAATCCCCGCCAGCAGGGGCTTGAGCGTCATTTTCAGAATAGACAACGGGGCGATAAAATTGCTCGAAATCACGAAATAGGATAGCAGCACAAACTCGGAGACGATCCCGACGACGCACGGCGCAATAAGCCCAAGAAATGGGACGAGGAGCAGGTTTCCGAGGACGGTAAGTGCGCCCGCGATGAGATAGCCCACAAGATAGCTGCGCTGACTGCTCGAGGCGATGAGAGCATTCTCAAAAACAACGCGATAGATGACAAAGACCACGGCCCAGATCGAAAGCTGCAACACGATCGCGCCCTGTTGGTACTCGGGTGCATACAGAAAGCCAATGACAGGGGATGCGAGAATAGTGCCACCGATTCCCATCGGAATAGCAATGAGAATAAACAACCTCAGGAGTCTCGTGAGAGATTCACTGAATTCGGTTATTGACTCCCGGTACGACCGGGCAAGGAGCGGGAGCACCGCATTGGATGCGGCGACAACAGCAAACGCCCAGATAAAAAGGACAATCTTGTAGGACGCAGAGAAGAGCCCAACGATTTCATCCGTCAGAAAGATCCCTAAAACAATCGTTCCAAAGTTGTAGTTAATCTGAGTGATGAAGGAACCTGCCGCGAGAGGGGCCGCCGGTACGACAAGATTCCTCAGCTCCCAACCTTTGGATCGTCCCCAGAAAGCTCCAAATTTCCTCACGTACACGGCAAGGAGAACCGCGGCTGCAGCACAAATGCCGAGGACATAGAACCAGGCGGCTTCAGCCAGCTGGTCATTGGTCCGGATGAAGAGATACACAAGGCCTGCGAAGACCAGTCCTTTGAGCACCCTTCCTATTCCGACATACTCCATTTGTTCGATCCCCTGGAACACCCACTCAAACAACACGGCAGAGGGGAACAGGGCGAGACCAAACACCAGGATCAGCGAACGGACTTCGAGGGATCGGCTAAACACCAGAGCAAAGATAACGAGCAGGAGAAAGCAAATGACAGCCAGCAACACGCGGAGGAGTGTGATGAGGCGAACATGGCCGGCGATCTCCCCCTTCGCCTGTGCAACAGATCGGGTACCAAGTGTCTGAAGGCCAAAATCCGCGAGGTAGAGAAAGTAGAGACCGACGACCTGTGCGAAAGTGAATCGTCCGAACCCGTCCGGCCCGAAGAGGGAGGCAAGGCGAACGAACGCTATCAGAACAAACAGCTGACCGACGACGTTTGAGAGAAAGAGTGACAGAAAGTTCTTTGTGAGTTGCCGCGAGATCAAGCTTCTACCCCTTCGCCGGACGAATTTGATGTACCCTCTGTGCCGTCAAGGAGAACGGACAGGATGACACGGCAAACGCACGAGGCGGAAGCAATGGGAGACTTGAAGTCCCGAGCGACAGCCACGGGGTCATGAGAGTCTGAGACCACTTCAGAAGCTTTCTCTTCGTCATTGGAACGCTACCTCCTGCTGCCGTCGACCCGATGAGGCGAATCGACCATTGGATAGCACGACAAGCATTGCGACATCGAACCAGAAGACTTCGAGATACCAGAGATCGAGTGTCGAAAGCAACAGTAGAAAGCTCACGGTGCTCCATAAGTAGGCTCGGACGAGTGGATTGTGGTCTACACGCCTTTTCGCGCGTCCCAGAACGTTTTTCAGAAACAACAGAAACGGGATGATGCCGAGGATCCCGACATCCGTAAGGAATGAGAGCCATATGTTCAACGGGGTTGCCAGGATCATTCGGTCCACGCCGCCGTGGATCGGATACAAGAATGCGTAGAAACCCGGGCCGACACCCATGAGCGGTGATTGGAGCACCGCAAGGAGACCGACATACACCCGGAACAGCCGATCCAGCGTCGATACATCGCCCAGCTGCACTACACGGTCGATGCGGCCAAGGAGCAGCGCACCTACCGGGGTAAGCAAGATAACGACGAGAGAGAATGCAGCAAACACGATAGCCCAAAGGAGAATTCGTGAGCCACCGAATGTTGTGCTAAACAGAACCAGTAAGAGAATCGTACTGGACAGGATCGCTGTCAAGGAAAGATTGAAAAGGATCGCCAGGACGAAGACTCCAACCAGCGCCAGGTGAAATCTCCTGTTCACAATAAAGACATTCTCCAGGAACGAAATCACGACTTTGATGAACAGGGGGACAAGAAAGAATCCAAACGCGGAGGGTTCAGAAAAGATCGCGGCAGAGCGAAAGACGCGCGAGCGCCCGAAGCCGAAGAAACTGGAGCCCATCTTGAAGGTCAGGTTCG
The DNA here is from genome assembly GCA_003519375.1 of Bacteroidota bacterium. Lineage (GTDB taxonomy): Bacteria > Bacteroidota > Ignavibacteria > UBA10030 > UBA10030 > UBA9647. Next base: position 2,087 of record DOWV01000326.1, on the reverse strand, counting down.
TCCCCTCAATGCCAATCAACCCTCCCCAGGAGAACACGGTAGCGGTAATGTACTGCGCGATGCCAAAGAGAGCGATCACGCCTCCGATAAGGATCTGCGCCGTAAATATGCGCTTCAGCGTTTTGCCATCGGCATCTGCCAGGAAGTTAACGAACAACCCATAGACGACCACGACGTAGAAAATCCGGATGAGCGTCGTGATGGCGCGTTCATCCGGTGATCGCCCGAGCAAAGTCATCGAATGGTCTGACAATACCACAAGGAGCGTCCCGACCACGTATGCCGCGAGAAAGAAAAGGAGCGAAGTGCAGGAACTGTCGAGCCACAACCGCAAGCCGCTGTGGAAGAATTGCATCGTGAAAAGCAGGAACATCATTCCCACGATCCATAAGCCGGGCCAGTCTCTTGTGCTCAGAAGGGCAAACATGTAGAACGGACTTCCCAGGAGATAGAGATAGATCATCCACTCCTTGAGCGGCAAGTCAAAAAGAGATGTCGCTGGTCGATAGAGCTCGTAAGCCGAAGTCGCAGATTGCGGCATCTGTGTCCTACTTGAACCAGTTTCGGGGATTGAGGGCGCTGCGGATTTGCCGGATCTTTTCCCGGTCATGCTCCTGCGCATTCTGCTTCGCCCTCTCCAGGTAGTCGACAAAAAACGTCAGCAGCGAACCGATAACGAAACTCAGAACGAAAACGATGCCTGTCATGAGGAATCTTCGCGGTTTGGACGCCTTCTCCGGAGGGACCGCATTGTCCAGGATCAGCATCGAAGGTGTATCCCGCTGCTCTTCGATCTTTGCCTGTTCATAGAGAGGAAGGATCAACTCCATGATCTTGCCCTGCATCTCCACTTCCCTATAGAGTCTGAAGTACTGCACACCAAGTTCGGGCGCCCTGTCAAACGGCGGAAAGATCTTGAATTCACCACGACGACCTTCATCCCCCACCTGCAGGGCGTTCATCTTGTCACGCAGCGCATTCAACTCCAGAACAGTACGCTCCCGCAATTCATTGTCCGGCGTGGTCGTCTTCGAGAGTATGGCAAGCTGCATCTCTCGCAAGGCGATCTGGGATTGAACGTCCGCTGCAGCCTCGATACCCGCCTTCAACTGCTCTGGGACGGAGTAGATTCCGGTTTTTTTCTGGAACACTTTCAGGCTGTCCTCGGCATTCTTGAGATCTTGGAGGTTCTGCCTGTAGCGGCGTTCCATGAACTCCCGATTGCTGCGCGCCTCAGCGGTCGACATCTCGAGATAGATCTGGTTCAGCTTATCGACGAAGAAATTCGCCATCTCCGCCACACGAATGCGGTCGGTATCATACAGCGTAATCTCGAGGGACACTTCCTCTTTGCCAAGCGCAAGTGTCATGTTTTCTTCGAGCTCCTTCACCGCGTCGTACTTTGTAGACGCCTTGTAGACATGCATGAGGTCAAAGCGGTCGATGACAGCGTCGAGACAGCGCCGGCTTTTCAAAATAGCCTGATATTGCAGGATCTCGTCGGAGACCGGCCCGCCGAGGCCCAGGCTTCGAAGCGACGAGGTGCTGGAACGAAGCATCGAACTGAGGAGGCCCATCGATGTTTTCTGCTTCGGCGGCATGATGACTGCGGTGGCTTTGAACCACTTCGACATGACAAGAAACAACGCAATCGCCGCAAGCAAGACGCAGACCGCCACGAAGCGGAAAATGAACTTTCTGTGCCTGGTGATCACGACCAGATAGTCGAGGACATTCACGGTTCTCAAGTCAGTCGGTTGTTCGTTCTGTGATTTATCGCTAATCGTCATCTAAGAATCCTCCTTTGACTCTCATCCTAGTTAAATCCAAGGTCTATCTCGGCACAAAACGCCGAACGATGCACTCACCTTTTCCTACTCTGTTTCTGCGATGGCAGCATCCAAATCTTGAGAACCTCTGCGGCGCAACATCCGGCGCGCCTACTTGCGCAGCACCTGGATGGCGATGAGCACTGTCGTTGCAACGGAAGCAACTATGGCTATGTAATCGCGGAAGACCTGGGATTTTTGCCGGCTGTCCAATATGATGTCTTTTGGGACATAGATCTGGTCACCGGGCTCGAGCGA
>DOWV01000003.1:1518-4718 GCA_003519375.1 Bacteroidota bacterium | reverse complement strand
CTTTCCGTGTCGCTTGCCAGAACTTTTTTTGGTGCGAAGGACAGCGAGCCTTCACTACCTGTCAGAAGGCTGATGATCTGAGGCAGATGGTTTGTCCAGACATAAACCGAATCGGACGTCGTCGCCCTCCGCCCGGAGACGTCTTCAATCGTGAGAGTAGGTTTGAAGGTTCCCGGAATCAAATAGGTATGTGAGGTTTGGACCGAATCTCTGCTTCCTGAAAGGTTTACCGTATCTCTCTTCGTGCCGTCGCGAAAATCGATGATCCCGCGTGCAAGCCCTCGTTCCGCAGCTGCACTCACCTTGAAATGCACGGTTTGTCCCTGAGAAACATTCCTGGGACCGGCGCTGAAGGAAATCACTGACGGAAGGATGTGGGGCGGGACGCCTAAATCTTCGCAGCCGGGAGAAATAATACTAAGCAGGATCGAACTCAAAGCCAGCGAGCAAATCGGATTTTTCATTGTGGTCCCCGGTTCAAATTGTCTGAAGCGCGCGCATCTCAACTGCATCAAGAATGCGGGGGGGAGGTGTGAATAAGGTAACTCCTCTCCCGGCCAACATCAATACGCGATGAAGCCGTCTTCGGCCTCCTGTTGTCGGCATCCTCCACTTCACACCGAAACGACAAACCCAAGCGGGAGAGTCGAAAACGAAGAGATGATTCTGAAGACCAGGGACAGCCTTCTCAGGGAGGATGGCAATCAAGTCCGGATCCCCGAGCCGGGTCTCTATTTGATGAACGATATCTTGCTCAATCGAGACGTCTCCCGGCCGCCATTGCTCTGCCTGGCAATCATACGAATGAAATACACGCCGCTGTTCACTGTCCGGTTATTCGCGTCCCTTCCGTCCCAGAAGTAGACCTTCCTGCCCGCGAGCATGTCGTTCGACGCGAGGACCTTCACGAGCTGGCCCAGGATGTTGTAAATACAAAGATTCAGAACCGACTGCCTGGAAACGTTGACCGCGATGGTCGTCCGGCTGTTGAATGGATTGGGATACGATTGCAGAGTCAGCGAATCTGCCAGACTCTCGCCCACGAGCCTTTCGACATCCAGCAGCCGGCTTTCGTCGAAGGGGTCTTTCATGAAGTGATTCGTCTCGTTTGGCTCCAGGGCGAGCAGAGCGGTATAGTCTGTCAGAAGGTTATATTGCATCGCGAGCTTTACGATTCCGGCCGTGTCCTTGCCGCCGGCATTGAACTTGTCCTTGAGCTTCTCATATCCGAGCATGGAAGGAATAATTCTGTCCATTGCCGACGTATCATGATCGACGAAAAACGAAAACGAACTGTCCTTTGCCGCGGAAGTCCCGGAGAATCGCGCCCTGAGGTTGAATTGAATCTCATTCGCGATGCTTGTCGACCCGATGAAGAACCGGGCTTTCATCGGATCCTGCGGCATCGGATTGACCTCTCTTATCTCGTTCAATCTCCCGCTTCCGTTATCGACGGTCACGGCAACTGTGACCGAATCGGCTGTGGGATAGGAATAGGCCCCCAGAACGCCGCTGATGAAGCTCCAGCTGTCAACATGTGTTTCAAAATGGCTTCCTTTGCCGGCGCCGGATACCGACTTCAGGAGATAGCCGCTGCCGTAGTAATCGATTTGTCCGTCGGTGAGATACGGGGGAATGAATCCGGTTCCATCAAGCAGGTTGACCGTGTTGAAGAAGGGTCTGGGATTTGAAAATCCGTCGATGTATGAAGCCGCCCAGCCGAGCGCGTCTTCTTTTTGAACGAGGGAATCTCCGTTGCTGATGACAAATGCTCTGGAGAATGAAGTCTGCACAGATCGATTTCGTATCTCTGCCAGCAATTCTTTGAGCTGTTGTGGCTGCCGTGATGTGTTCAGGCCAAGAAGCGGAGTCCCCAGCAAGGCGCGCATGGCAGCGTCGTCGCTGAACGACCAGATTCCGCTGATCACCAGGAGGCCGTTGCCGACCCGCTTTGAAATCACGACCGGCTTACCGGCTTCATCCTGTACTTCTATTTTCACCTCCGGATCCGGATCGTAGACCAAATAATCAAAGAAATGAGGGACGAAACTTACGGGGAAATTGATGCCGATATTGCCTAACTGATTTCTATACAATGACCCGGAGAGCCGCACTCCATACGTAGATGAAAGTCCCTTAATGTAGTGGGAACCGATCACCTCTTTGCCTCTCCTGTTGTAATCGTAATAAGACAAAAAGCGCCCGCCCTGCGCGAAGAAACTGTCAATCTTTGCGATGATGGTCGTGACATTACTTTGCGTTTGAGACGCCTGTTCAAAGCCATGATCATACGCCGCAATGACCTCCGCCTGGCTGAAATTCTGGATTGCAGAGAGAAGGTTCGTATGATTCTGATAGGTTGCCAGGTCGGTCAACCCCGGAAACTGCCAGCACGTTGCGGCGTGATTGTCGGCATAGAGAATATGCGGTACGGTAAGAAGCCCGACACTCTTTCCGAAATCGCTCGCGGCAAACCGATCCAGTATACCGATAATGGTGTCAGAGTGAGCGATCTTCCAGGAGGGACCCACCGATCGTATTGATCCGCCCCCTGCAACGACGACGGCAATGCTGTCGTTCGGTTTTGAGACGGAACGGATGAACTGCTTGAGATTCGGGATGAGGGTTGTGAATTTCTTGTTGTGACCTCCGCTCAGATCCAGGCCAAAAAGAACATGCTGCGCCGTCGAATCGATAGGCAATTTGAACAATGGACCGGGAGTGAATCCTATTTGGAAATAGGTTGCATCACTGTTCACATCATTCGTACTGAAGAAATACCCGCCCGCAAAAGAGGTATTGTATCCCAGCGTGAGACTCGCCAAGATGCTGATGTCTGAAAGTGTCGCCTTCCGGTACAAGAATCGGTTGGTGTCCATCGAAGCGGCGAACGATGTTTGCGGAAGCTCAACAAGCTTCGGCAGGCCCCAGCTCGAGTCCCGCTGCCTGAAGAGAAGCTGAAGAGGTTTCTTCGGGGCGTTGTTGTCCTTCAACATTTTCAACGGGAGTTCGGCAGTTCCCTCGACTCCGAACCATCGGGTGGGAAGGATGAAATTCAATTTCACTTTTCTGAACTTCCCTGAGAGCAGAGGATAGATTCGCAGCTCATAGAAATTGCCGAGCTTCGTGAGATATGCCGGGTCCTTTTTCGTTGTTACGATACTATCATAGATATGACGCGCAGTCCAGGTGTCAAACAT
>DOWV01000003.1:0-1406 GCA_003519375.1 Bacteroidota bacterium | reverse complement strand
AAACATCCGTGCTTTCATGACGCTGTCACCGATCCACAACCACAGATCATTCACGACGGCACCCGCCGGCAATTGAAACCGGTGAACGAGCTCAAGGTTTGAGGTGTAGGAGTATTGACTATGGTCAGAGTAGGTGAGATACAGCGACTGCTCTACGTAGGCCCCGTGCGGCTCAACGACTAACGTTGCGTCGTCGATGTATCCCGGTCTTGAACCGTAGACAAAATCGGCTTTGACGGAAAGTTGGCTGCTGGAAGTGCTGTGAAGAAAAAAAATCGCAGCCAGAAAGAGAGAAATGCAACGAGCGTTTTCCATTGTGAGCCCCCCCCAAAAAAGGATAACACGCTGTGAGATCAGCGAACATGGGCTATCCCTCTGATGAATTGAGGGTAGCGATCTGTTCGAAAAGCTGTCGTATTGTGTGATTGTTCGGGCAACTCAGGGCGTGATTCGCAGCGCCCGTTGTGCCGGACTCTCGGGGGGAACCGTTTCGGTGAGAGAGAAGAAACGCCGAGCTTCTTGCGTTTCAGACAACAGGAGAATATAGTAATTCAATCGTCCAGTCGCAACCGAATCTGTGCCCGGCAGCAATCGGCATTCCCAAATGTGACCGCGCTGATTTCACGTTCCAAATCCCCATTTTACGGGTAAGAACTCAGCACAATCGAAAACGGGCGATTGCTGGTTTTCAATTCTCGATTGAATGATTGTCTTTCATACCGAGACTCGTGTCGGTGTGGAGATCGTTGGCAGGTAAAAATAAAACCCCGACGCGCACCGTTGAGCGCCGGGGTCAGGGAGGTTGTTACAAGAGCTGCCAAGGTTGGCAACTCATATATAAGTAACGTCTGTCGATTAAGATCCGTTCCCGAAGGGACAAAAAAAGTGGCCTTGGTACACACCGGGCCGCCCCGTATGGACTCAGGCATCTGTTTGATTCATATTATTTTATATTGGATCAGGAGACCCAAAATGAGAAAACAGGTTGTTCTTTTGTTGGTTTTGTTGAACTCGTGCCTGTTCGTTGATTCACCAGCTCAAGTAATGCCCCTCGTCTACCAGGTTGAGAACACGGGTGCTGACTGCCCGAAACCACCTTTGCCTTCGGTCAGCGAACTCCCTACGCTCCCGAACTTACCCGACCCGTTTGCATGGGCCGATGGTAGAGGTCGCATTTCGAACTTCTCCGATTGGCGGTACCGGCGTGCCGAGATCGGCGCCCAGATCCAATATTATGAGATCGGTCAAAAGCCGGTTCGTCCGGACACCACAGAGGCAAGCTACTCCGGGGGTGTACTGACGGTGACGGTAACTGTGAACGGCAAAATACTGACGTTGACTTCGCAAGTTACCATCCCGGCGGGGGCCGGACCCTTTCCCGCGGTGATCGGCATGAATAGTCCAAG
>DOWV01000179.1:2176-5832 GCA_003519375.1 Bacteroidota bacterium | reverse complement strand
CGCCAATTCGAATTCTGTCGAAATCGGCGTTCCCGATTTCCAGACCTCCCTGCCATTGATTCGAAGGAATGTTCCCTGAACAATACCGACACGCGCCGGCAGTCCGGCTTCACGATGTATCAGGACACAGCAAGCATCGGTTGAGACGGTCCCATCGTTCAGAGGAATCGAAGAGATGTAGAGATCGTCCGTGAACTTCTCCCCGCGAATTTGGAAATGGGTCTCCGAGAGGGCGTTGCAGTTCACAGATGCTGCTGATTGGCGGTACGGGGCCAGGAGGACCACAAAACGATTTGCAGACCCTGCGGATGAAATCCGGTCCAGCGCGAGCCAGTTGATCTCCTCTGTCTTTCCCGGCGCGAGGTCACTCGTGCTCGCCGCCATGCCTTTTCCAAACCGGACGGCTGATGGACTCACGACCGGCGCGACGAGCATTCCGGGCGTCGACGTGCTCCGATATCCTCCGTCGCTTCGTTCAAGCGGCGAAGGAGTGTGAATGTACCACGTCAATGTATCGCCGCTCCTGTCACACTTCAGATCATCGATCACCATCCAATAGTGCGGTTTGGCGAACACGATCTGCCGCCGATGATGAACCCCCAGCCTGGCGTACCCATCATGCTCTGCTGCAAAATAATCCAGTTGGGTGCCCGAGCTCCACACCACGTTCTTCCCTTCACATTTTTCGCGATCGAGGTTTTGATCATTCACCGTCACCATGTTGTGAGCCCGGGATGATCGGTACCACGGAACATAGAGCGGGTCGTCGTACGTCAATCCGAGTCCGGCGTCGATAGCGAGCGCCTTGCCATAAGCATAGATCTCGAAATCGAACATGTCGTAATGCGTATGTGACCCGTTCCATTTTCCGTAGTTTATGTTCATATACAGCGCATCGCGCTGCCAGTCGCTTCTCATAACACTGAATCCCGACGCCGGCATATGCCGGGAAACAAACGACGGAAACACAACGGGCGTTTCCGGAGGTTTTGAGCCGAGGAGATTTGCGAGGACGCCGTACACGTACGGTTTACGGAAGAACTCGGCACCGTCCTGAAGGACAAACGCGGGGAACAGGCCGCGGTGACTGTCATTGATTGCCGGGATTTCGCCGGTTGGAGCGATCATCGAAATCCACCAGTCGATGGTATTCCCCATCCTCTGTCGTATTTGCTTCGCGATGTCCTCTCCAACGTTGTACACACTCAACAGATAGCTCAGATTGCGATAACTCAGATACGTGGCAAGCGTGTAATTGCGCGGGGCTCGTTCTGAATGTCCTCCATCCTCAAAGAAATCCTGGTGCAGGTGCTCCTGCAGGCGCTGGAGAGCCATGCGCAGCCATTCTTCTGATTCACGGAATTCGGGAAAGACCATCGCGATCTGCGCCAGCATATAACAGCCATGAATCTGCCAGTTCCCCGGGCGGTAACCTTCGCCCCGCTCCAGTTCATAGAGCCACCGTGCGGCGCCGAGGATCGTTTTCAGCATCCGCTCGTGTGTTTGCCATGTCCTGTTTTTGTAGGGAAGGAAATAGTACTCGATGAACGCCCGATTGCGCGTCCCGAGACCCAGCTCATAATAGACGACATCCAGTTCCGGAAAACCGCGGGTGATGCTCTTACGTTGTTCATACCAGCGATGGAAGAGTTCATCGAACTTCGCGAGGTAGCTCTGGTCTTCGGTGAGCACGTATGCAGTCAGAAGCGGCTTCGACCAGCTCCAATAGTGGAAACCATATTTGCCGGACTGTCCGATCTCTCTATTGAAGTCAACAACGGGGCCGAAGTCAATGACTGCATCGCCCCATGTGCGGATGATGTTGCGTTTCAGAAGAGAAGCCCGTGCAAGGATGGAATCACGATCCGCCGGACGGTCTGCGGCTTCCAGCCTCGCCTTCTCATAGCTCTTCAGCGTTTCCGTATCGAGAAGGAACTGATGATCACGGGTGATGTATTTTGGCTGTCGTTTGGCGGCCCAATAAGTCCCCCAGCGCTCATACGCATTCCTGAATTCACCCCGGCCGGAAATCCTGAGGATTTCACCAATTGCCGGCAGGTCGGCGCGGAATGCATCGAAGAGCTCTTCGTCACTGATATTTTTGACGGAACTCTCCACATACCCGGGATCGGCGAGTCGAGAACCTTGAGAGAATTTCAGCTGGGGTACGACATAGTGCGGGGAGCAGCAAGCAAGAAGAAACACAATCGAAGAGACGGAAACCGTTCGCATGGCGGAGTGACTCTTGGAGAAGGGTGAGAAAGCTGAAGAGCAGAATGTGCGAGGGGTTTGAGTCGAGCGCTACGCCAGAACGATCTCAAGCCCTTCCTTCGCGCCTATGCATTCTGTCGTTCCCTTGAAATGCATGGCGATGTTTTTCGCGTCACGCACCATACCATCGACGAAATCATCATCATGCTGCGGGTCGTGATGGAAGAGGGCGAATTTCTTGACGTTGGCCTGAACGGCGAATCGTACAACCGATTCCAGCGGAGAATGACCCCACCCGCGCTTTTCCGGATATTCCTCGTTTGTATATTGCGCTTCTCCGACGAGGAGGTCGGCGCCGGTCATGAATTCGACGAACTTCTCATCAAGGTACGTCGGGAAATCGGTCGCCGCCGTTGCCAGCTGTGTATTGTGGAAGAGAGTTCCTTGATACGGTTCGTTGTCGGTGGCGTAGACGAAGCTTCGTGTTCCGTCATTGACGCGGTAGGAGAGGCAGAGTGCGGGGTGGTTCAGATAGAAATGCTTGATCTCGAGAGATCCGAGTTTTATATCTTCGCGTATTTCATGGACGTGGAGTTTTGCCCTCATGGCTCCGAGTTCGACGGGAAAATAGTCCGAATCCATCTGAATTTTCAGGATCTTGTCGAAAGACTTGTCGCGGCCGGGGGGACCGTAAAGGTGAATCGTGTTCTTCGGTTGGTAGGCCGGAAGAAAGAACGGAAATCCCTGAATGTGATCCCAGTGAGTGTGGCTGACGAAAACATGCACCGTCATGGGATCTGTCGGAAATTCCTTGAGGAGTTGATTGCCAAGGTCCCGAATGCCGGTACCGGCATCGAACACCAGAAGTTCATTACCGCATCGGACTTCGACACACGAGGTATTACCGCCGTATCGCATGGTCGACTGTCCTGGGGTGGCAATGGAGCCCCGGGTTCCCCAGAAACGGACCTTCATCATGATGGATTCTGGCGCTTGTTCATGTGATGTCGAGCGGTTTTCAGAAGATCATGAAACTCAAACGGCTTGACCACATAGTCATCCGCACCCAGCTCCGCGGCCTTATCAAAATCCGGTTTGTACGATTTGGCAGACATGATAATAATAGCGGTTTTGAAAAACCGGTTGTCGTTGCGAAGCAGCTGGCACACTTCAAATCCGAGCAGTTTCGGCATCACCAGGTCGAGCAGAATCAGATCGGGCAACTCTGTGCCGGCGATCTTGACTGCATCTTCGCCATTATCGGCCTGGCACACCGTGAATCCTTCCCGCTCAAAACCCAACGCGACAATTCTGCGAAAGAAATCCTCGTCATCAACAATGAGAACTTTGGGGCTCAAATTAGTTCCAGCTCCGAAGGGTGGGAATTTTCGTGGACGCACCGGTGCCGCACCTCTCCCCTATCACATTTCCTGCCACGTTGACTG
>DOWV01000179.1:1166-1969 GCA_003519375.1 Bacteroidota bacterium | reverse complement strand
AAGGTGTTTCTTGTCCAGACATGATGGGTTTTGGCGAATACTACTGCAATAGCCGTCTCGTTCGAAGGTTCGCGTTGTGCCGTTTCCCGTGACGCGCGCGTGGTTGATAAGACAACTGCGGTAGGAGATAACGGAGAAAACCTGTGTACAGAAGTATCAAGAAGCGTCAAATCTTTTTTGGCAATACCCGGGCGCGCTAAGTTTCGTAAGCAAGTCCAGGTTTTACCTTCTTACTTCTACAATCTGCATTCGACCTTCTATTCGTCGGGGTGACGCGATTCTTCCACCAACTTCAGAATTCGATATTCTTTAATCGGTGTTCGACATTCAGCGTGGAGCTTGGTGAATATCTGCGCCAAGGGCGCATCCCCGCCAGCCTCAAGAACTCAACGAGGCGGGCTGGCGCCTCCGGCGGACAATATCGAATATCGATCAGCGATTTTAGAAGTTGGTTGATCGTTCGTCGGGGTGACAGGATTCGAACCTGCGACCCCCTGCGCCCAAGGCAGGTGCGCTAGCCAGGCTGCGCCACACCCCGAAGAAAATTTTTCAGGTCTAATATACGAAAAATGCCTCGTGCCCGCAATTCAATATTCCAGCGTGAATGAGACCGATGGGAAGAAACGCAGCATGTCTGTGTGAACGCCGGTGGTTCTGTCGAAGTAAAAGATATTTACGTTATCGTAGACATTGGTGATCTGACCCTCAAGGATTCCTTTCATTCCCCTGATAGCGAGCTTGTAAGTGATGCTCGCATCGAGTCTGTGGTATGGAGGAAGCCGCCACGCGTTCTTTGTCCCCAA
>DOWV01000179.1:0-973 GCA_003519375.1 Bacteroidota bacterium | reverse complement strand
GTGTAAGGAAGGCCGCTCCCGTAGGCCCACCGCAGTGTCACATCCATATCGGTGAGCGGGTGCGCCGTCGCGAGAAGGTTCAGGTTGTGGCGGCGATCGTACTGCGGATAGTACTCAGAACTGCCGTCATCAATCCTCGTCCAGCTCAACGCGTACGCTCCGTAGAGATCGATCCCCCAGACTCTGGTACGCAGAAGCGCTTCGGCGCCGTACGAATGTCCGGTTCCCGTGATGTAGTCCGGATCACCCGCGAGTCTCTTGTTCCGGTTGTAGATAAACAGCGAAGTGTAGTTTTTGAAGTAGGATTCGATCTTCAATGACGTGGCGTCATTGACATTGCCGTTGAGGCCGAGAATGACATGGTTCGCTTTCTGGACGGGGAGTTTCGCGGGGATCTTGATCCATACGTCGAAGATTGACATCACTTCGTCTTCATTGTTCAATGTGACGATACGCTGACTGCACGAACCGATCGCCCACTTCACCTTCCAGTTGCCGTCCAGTTCATAGCTGACATCCACACGGGGCTGGAGGCTCTGAAGCCCCGCTTCCCCGGCGACGAGCGAACCGAAGTCATCATGAATTCCCACGTCGAGCAGCCAACGCCCGAGATGGGCCTGGTATCGAAACCATGCGATACCGTTAACATAGCTGTCATTGAACTCCAGCGGCTTGCCCGCCAGGTTGATCAGCTTGTAGTTGATCGTGGGAAATCCAAAGTCGAAGCCGAACATACAGAGGTCCCGGGAATTCGTGTAATAGGTGCCCAGTCCCCGAAGGCCAAATTCTTTGATCGTATTGGAAGTTGACGACGGCGTCCGCGCCGCGTTGGAATCTCGGTTTGCCTGATATCCGGAGTAATAGACGGATAGTTGAACGAACACCCGGTCACCAACCAGGTTGGAATACGATCCGCTCGCGGTGGTTGTCCGCCAAAGATAATTGACTTGCGAAGCCTGCATTCTCCCGAATC
>DOWV01000251.1:3279-4611 GCA_003519375.1 Bacteroidota bacterium | reverse complement strand
GAAGAAAATGATCTTGATGAAATGACACTCGCCAAATCATGCATCGTGATGAGCTGGATCCGCGCACGACGTTATCCTCGTGCGTTGGGTGTGATGGCCCTGGTCGCAGGCTCGCTCGCAGCCTGCAATCAGCCATTTGATCCGCGGGGTCCTCAGGAACAGCAGATCGTTGTGTACACGGTGCTCTCAACCGATCGAACCGTGCAGTATGTCCGGGTCAATAGTTCATACATGCCTCCCGGATACGACGCGACCGCGTATACCGAAGATTCCTGGATTCGTGATGCCTCCGTCAAACTCATCGGCGCCGGCAAGACGTGGAGCTTTCACGATACTTCGCTGGCCCGTCCGGATACCGGCAGGTACAAACTTCCTCTGAGAATGTACGCGGTCAAGCCGTTCGTCCCTGAGCGCGGCAAAGCGTACAACCTCCTGGTGGAGTCACCAACCTTCGGTGTGGCTCAGGCCACGGTCACCATGCCGGCGAAATCGACCATCGTGCTCAATGCTGTTTCGGTTCCCGTACTTACCCAGCCATTGTCCGCGACGCCGGACGGGAAAATCGAATTCACCGTGGATCTTTCGAGCACGGCAGGAGGGTACACAAATCATCTGTACATCTATTATGATGTCCTCAAGGGGTCACGATGGGTCGAGGAACGGTTCGAAATCCCGCTCGAGCCCATACCTCGCGATACATCGTACAGTCTCGATCGGCCGGTTTATGATCAACTGAATCCGACATCGCTTTCGAAGAGGGTGACGGTTCAGTTTAAGGCGGGATATCTCCAGAAGATCATCAAGAAGCTCACGACCGTTCAATACGCCGATACTCATCTCATCTACAAGTGGATTGTCCTCACGGTGCTGCAGACAGACAAAAACCTCTTCGCGTACTATAAGTCCGTGCGAGGATATCAGGATCCCCTCTCGATCCGGCTCGACCAGCCGCTCTATTCCAAAATCGACGGAGGTGTGGGTCTGGTGGGGGCGTATGCGTTGGATTCGTTGACGTTCGTCCTGCCGGAAGTTTATGGGGGGAACAGGTGATGAGGTTCCGGATAGCTCGGCGATCTCTCCTGATTTTGGCCTTCTTTATTGCATGGGCGGGGTGGGTGTTTGCACAAACGAGCAGCATCCACGGCGTTGTCACCGACAGCCTGACGAGGCAGCGCATTCCCTCTGCGAACGTCTCGATTCTCAACACCGCCAGGGGTTCGTCGACCAATACGGTCGGATTCTACCTGATCCCCAAACTTCCTCCGGGTTCGTACGAACTTGAAGCCAGCGTCATGGGGTATATCAAGGTTACGAAGAGGGTAACGGTTCGGA
>DOWV01000251.1:2648-3151 GCA_003519375.1 Bacteroidota bacterium | reverse complement strand
CGACCAATCCCTCGAATTGAATTTCGAGCTCCCCCCGACGGAGATCGAAGTACAGGGGGTTCTTGTGAACGCGCCGCGAAAGCGGCTTGATCTTGAGATGTCTACCAGCGTACATGTGATTCAAAAACAGGAATTGAAGGCGATTCCCGTCGCGGCGCAACAAGACCTGTTGCAGTCTCTCAAGATCCTTCCGGGAATTGTCTCCACCAGCGATGTCAGTTCGCGATTCTACGTCCGCGGTGGAGCGGGCGATCAAAACCTTTTCCTCTTCGACGGAATCAGAATTTATTATCCATTTCATGCGCTCGGCATTTTCAGCTCCTTCAATCCAAACGTTGTGGATAATGTCAATGTGTACACGGGTGCATTTCCCCCGGGACTGGGGGGCCGGTTGTCATCTGTCATCGATGTGCATACACGCGACGGGCGCGCGGACAAGCTCTCGGGGCAAGCCAACATCAATCTCCTTTCCGCAGAAGCGTCGATCGAAGGCCCTGCGTTCG
>DOWV01000251.1:0-2427 GCA_003519375.1 Bacteroidota bacterium | reverse complement strand
AGCCGGATCGTCGGAAGAGACATCCCGGTTTCCTTCTACGACGCGACGGTGAAATTCTCCACCCAGCCCGGAGGGGTGAGGAAGTTTGATGTCACGTTTCTCTCAAGCGGCGACCGGCTTCGGTCGGCATCACCCGATGAACCCGACTACTCGTGGCGCAACAACGGATTCTCCATCTCCGGTTCAACGCTTCCCGGCGAGCAGTTGTTTGTGGAGTGGCTGATTTTCGGAAGCGCTTATTCCGCCGAGCGCGATGCAAAAACCTCGAAAGTCATTACGCCGGCGGCCACAAGTGTGAAACACTATGGTCTCCGCACCGCGGCGACGGTGTACACAAGTCCGGAAGCTCTTTACTACTTTGGATTCGAATTCGGAGTTCCGTCCGTCAGCTATACTTATGTGAATACATTCGGCCTGCCGCAGGATCTCACCAGCACCTTTGTTGAGCCGCTCGCGTGGGCCCGGTATCTTGCGCGGTTCGGTGATCTGGAAGTGGATGGCGGCGTGCATATCGAAGTCGGTTCGCTTCTCGCCGGAGGCGAATTCGCCCGCGAAGTGCAGCCAAGAATCAATCTCAGTTATCTCCTTTTCGGAACCTGGAGGACGAAGCTTTCGTTGGGGCGATTCACCCAACGGATGCTGACGGTCGGGAATGAAGATGATGTGATATCCATCTTTGACGCATGGATCCGTGTGCCCGAGAATGTTCCTTCTGAACAGGCGGATCACTATGTTCTTGCACTCGCCGGGAATATGACAGAACAGGCTTCGTTGAACCTGGAGGCGTACTACAAGAACTACGGTTCGCTGGTCGTCTATAATCGTGATAAAATCGACGCCGCCGATCCCGATTACGTGCAGGGAACAGGGAAATCGTATGGACTCGAGCTGATGCTTCGCTCAAAAATTGACTGGGTCGATCTCTATGGCGCCTATTCCCTCAGTTGGGCGGAAGTGAACAATCAGGGGTTCATCTACCATCCGAGGTACGACCGGCGCCATCATCTGAACCTGATGGCGATTGCCCGCCCTGCAAAGGGACTCAGTGTCTCGCTGCGATGGGAGTTTGGATCCGGCTTCCCGTTTTCGCAGACTGTGGGGTACTTCGACCAGCTCACGCTCGGAAGTGCCGTCCCGGGAGAGTTCGAATTGGAGACGGGTTCGCCCTATCTTATGATTGGGGCGAAGAACGCAGCGCGTTTGCCTGCGTATCATCGGCTGGACGCCGGCGTTGCTTACGATGTGACATTGTTCGGCTTTGATATCTCGCTCGGGATCGATGTCCTGAATATGTACGACAACAAGAACTTCTTCTATTTCGATCGGAGAATCGGGCAGCGCATCGACATGCTCCCGTTCTTCCCGTCTGCGGCCTTGACCGTGAAATACTAGAGATCAAATCAGAAACACCCTTCGCGCTCCTTTGCGGCCTTGGCGGTTAAAATATAACCGCCCCCGAAAGAGAACTTCGGGGCAAGAAAGATCGCCAAGAGCGCCAAATATTTGAGGTACTGGACAAGGACTTAATCTAAACATCATCTTTGCGGTCCTTCGCGGTCTTGGCGGTTAAAATATAACCGCAAAGATCGCCAAGAATCGCGAAGGGAAGATGCCATGGAACCGCAAGAATCTGTTTTTGAGATAGATTTTAGCACCTTTCTGAGTGGCGTCACCTGTTTGGTCATCTGTTTCTGTTTTCAGGGAGTGTTATGCATTCCTTTCCCACCTCACGAAATACTCATCGTTCGAATTTGTTGATACGTGTAGCAATTGCCGTTCTGTCCCTTGCCTTGAGTACCTGCAAGGAATCGCTGCCGGTGTATCACGCACCGTCGAATATGTTCCAGGCGCACCTCACTCCCTTCTACGGTCTCACCGCCAGCGAGAACAAGCTTCATATTTTCCTCCTCGTACAAAACGTCTTTGATGAAACTCTTGAAGGCAAAGCCTCGATCACAGGCCGGGTTCAACTGGTTTCAACGGCGGATCCAACTGTTGTGAAGACGCTTACCCTCGGGCCGGCAAATATTCTGACTGCCCGGGGCTACCACCCGGGCACAGGAATGCTCACATTCAATGCTCGTGATACAATCATCCTCGGTGCCTCCTGGGACCTCAGTCAACGCCCCCTGCTTGATGATGCAGGGAAGGATCTGACAACGGGGTTGTTACATCTTGGCACGGATCCCACATGCCCGATGGATCGTACAATATCAGATCCTCAGAATTTCACTGTCGAAGGTTTCGTTCAGCTTTTTGATCGGACGGGCCCGGTTGTGGTGCCCACGGTCGTATTTCGATTCTGCCTCATTAGCAACTGGGTAAATCCGAAATACTGCCCATACGTCACCGCACCATGCAACGAGATTCTCTCGAGGGGCGACTAATGCTGCAGCAAAAAAAAACATTCTATTTCTCAACGCGGAG
>DOWV01000316.1:3235-7138 GCA_003519375.1 Bacteroidota bacterium | reverse complement strand
CTAGTGGAATTTCTCCAACGACGCGAAGAGATCGAGTAATCGATCCAGATCATCGAGCGAGTAATACTCTATGACGATTTCGCCGCGCCCCTGTTCTTTTTCCCGCACCGTCACCTTCGTCCCAAGTGTCTGTCTGAGCTTTTCCTCAAGACTCTGGACGCCGGCGGACACCTCGCGTGTTGACGCTTTGCGGCCGGTGCTCTCAGCGGGCTTACCCGCAGACTTGGCGAGCAGTTCCACCTTGCGCACCGACATGCCGGAATCGACAATCTTCTGGAAAAGGCGGAGCTGCAGACCCTCCGTCGGGATGTTGATGAGCGCACGAGCGTGGCCCATGGAGAGCTGGTTCTTCCGCAGGCCGATCTGTATCTCCTGCGGAAGCTTCAGCAGCCGGATGAAATTTGTGACGGTAGTCCTGTCTTTGCCTACTTTTTCTGCCACTTCTTCCTGCGTCAGGTGGCACTCGTCGATCAGACGCCTGTAGGCATGCGCGATTTCGATGGGGTTGAGAGTCTCGCGCTGGATGTTCTCAATCAACGCCAGCTCGAGCATCTCCTCGTCGGAGTCAACTGCGATAATGTAGGCGGGGATTTCCGACAGCCCGGCGTTCTGAGCAGCACGCAGCCTTCGCTCACCTGTGACCAGCTGGTAGCCGCCTTCCACTCTTCGAACCGTCACAGGCTGGATCACACCTTTTTCGACGATCGAACGAGTCAGTTCGGCGAGAGCTTCCGGATCGAATTCTGTGCGCGGCTGGAACGGGTTCGGCCGGATTTGGTCTACCGGGATGCGGGCCATGATCCCTACGCCTCCGGAGTCCGATCCCACTTCATCGTGGCGGACACTGACTTCCTTCATCGGTGCTTTCGGGATCAGCGCACTCAACCCCCGTCCCAGGACAGTCTTCTTTTGGCTGGTCATATCACGACCCCATGGCAGAGTTAGACGGAGGAGTGGATTCCGATGTCAGCGCGTCGTTGCTGGCGAGCACTTCCTTTGCCAGCTCCATGTGATGGCGCGTTCCGGAACAAATTGCATCGTAGAGTATGATCGGCTTCCCAAAACTCGGCGCCTCGCTCAAACGGATATTCCGCGAGATGATTGTCTTGAAAACCTTGTTTCCAAAATACCGTTTAACCTCATCGACGATCTGGTTGGAGAGCCGAAGCCGTGAATCAAACATCGTCAGCAACACGCCTTCGATGTCCAGGTTTGGGTTGAGGGTTTTCTTCACCAGGTTGATCGTGCTGAAGAGCTGGCCTAAGCCCTCGAGCGCGAAATACTCGCACTGCACGGGAATGAGGATGGAATCGGCGGCGGTCAGGGCATTGAGCGTGAGAAGACCAAGCGATGGCGGGCAGTCAATCACGATGAAATCGTATTGATCGCGAATGGTCGCCAACGCATGAGCAAGCCTCCGTTCCCGGTTATCCAGCTCGACCATCTCGATCTCGGCCCCCACGAGATTGATGTGCGACGGTACGCACGAAAGGTACGGCATCTGCGTCTCGACGACCGTCGATCCCATGTTCAAACCGTCGACAATCACTTCATAGATTGTCCTCCCCTCGAGTGGAGAGATACCGATACCGCTTGTGGCGTTGGCCTGAGGGTCCACATCGACGAGAAGCGTTCTCTTCTCCGCGACAGCAAGAGACGCAGCAAGGTTCACGGCCGTCGTCGTCTTTCCGACACCGCCCTTTTGATTCGCTATGACGATAACTTTCCCCATCCTGCCTCTCTTGATTCCTCGAAGAACCTGCGGACAAGTGTGCGAATATACTCCTTTTTCACGCTGTTTGCAACCAATCGGCCCCGGAGTGGTCGCGTTGTTTCTTCGTCAATCGCCGAGACGATCTCCCGGCCGGAGATGATGGCCGCGCAGGAACTCAGCAATCGTCATCCGCTTTCTTCCTTCCAGCTGCAATTCTTCAAGTGAAACCTGGCCGCCTGATGCACCGATCACAAGGCTATCCGGGCGAACATCGGTGATGATCCCGGGATCATCGCCGGCCGTTCCCGCAAGAGCTGTACGGTAGATCCTCAGCATCTTCCCCTGATAGGTGGTCCATGCACACGGAACGGGAGAAAGCCCGCGCACAAAATTGTGAATGTGCACAGCTCCCGTCGACCAATTGATGCGGCAATCTTCCTTGAAGATCTTCGGCGCGCGCGAAGCCATGGATTCATCCTGCAGAACCGGGCTCGCAGTACCTGACTCGATTGCCCGGACCGTCTTCAGAACAACCTCTGCTCCCAGCAGCGAGAGCCGGTCGTGCAGTTCTCCGGCGGTCTCATTGGGACCAATCCGGACGCTCTCCTGAAAAAGAATGGAACCGGTATCAACACGTTCCTGGAGAAAGAACGTCGTCACTCCGGTCTGTTCTTCCCCGCTCATGACCGCCCAATTGATTGGAGCCGCGCCTCGATATCTGGGAAGCAGCGAGGCGTGGAGATTGAAAGCTCCCCTTCGGGGGATTTTGAAAATCTCGGGGGGCAAAATTCTGAATGCGACGACCACAATGAGATCGGGCCGAAACTCGGTCAAGGCAGAGGCGAACACGGGGTCTTTGAGATCGCCGGGCTGGAGAATCGGCAGGTGACGATTGGCGGCAAATTCCTTGATCGCAGAGGCGGCCACCCTTTGGCCTCTGCCCTGCGGCTTGTCAGGAGTTGTCACAACAGAAACCACGGGGTAGCCCTGGTCCAGCAGTATTTTCAGGCTGGGGACAGCGAACTCCGGGGTTCCCATAAACAGGATTCGCATGGGGAACGCTCAGGCCTCGCTAGCACTGATCACGGGGTACGCTGTATCGACCTCCCCCTTCTTGATCTTTCTCAAGTCACTCTTCAACAGGGTCCGCCGCGTAACGCTCAGATGATCCACAAACATCACACCGTTCAGATGATCAATTTCGTGCAGGAACGCTCTTCCGAGCAACCCGTCAGCTTCCATCTCAATTTCTTCGAAATTGGCATCGAGGTATTTGACTCTGATTTTCTCTGCCCTCGTAACTTCCGCCCGCATGTCGGGAATACTCAGGCACCCTTCCTCCATTGAAATCTTCCCCTCCTGGAGAATAATCTCAGGATTCATCGCGACGAGGATTTTCGCCTTTTCATCGGCACGTTCGGGACGTTCCTTGTCCCCCTCGTCATCTCCACGCTCAATCGCCGAAATGTCAAGGACAAGCATGCGACGAAGATCACCGACCTGTGTCGCCGCGAGCCCGATCCCGTTCGCTTTGACCATGGTCTCGGCCATGTCGACCATGAGTTTAATCGTCGAATGGTCCAATGCCTGGATCGGTTTCGCCTTCTTGCGCAGGATATCGGTTCCGTAAAGGTATATTGGGAGTATCGACATGGAATCGCTTTCACTTGCCCTTCTCTGAGGGCCATTCGTTGAATCTCGAAAATGTACTCACGACCGGGTTGGGATGCAACTCAGGGGACAATCCTTCGGGCTCCCTCGTATCGTTTCTTGTAGTAGAAGCTTTCCAGCGAGGAAATGGTGACACCCAGGGACACACTTGCATGAGCGAAAAGATCGTCACCGAGATAGATGCCAACATGCGAACCGGATTCTCCGGTCGTATTGAAGAACACGAGATCGCCGAATTTCAGATCGGCATACTCCACCGCTTCACCCGCCTTGAATTGCTCCGCGCTGCTGCGCGGCAGCGACCTGCCCATGCTGGCCTTGTACACATTCATGGTATACGCGGAACAATCGATCCCTTCATCATCCACGCCGCCCAGCTTGTACGAGACCCCCATCATCTTCGAGATCTGGCGCATCATCTTTGCCTGATCGAGGTTCGAGATGGAAGCGTTCTTTTCTGTCTTGAACGATCGGCGCCCTGAGATCACACCTTCGGCTTCGTCCGACGCGACTTCAAC
>DOWV01000316.1:1712-3086 GCA_003519375.1 Bacteroidota bacterium | reverse complement strand
GTCGATTCGGCGACCCGGAAGCGCGGCACCGTAGGGCCGCATCCGTTCAGGCTCCACGCCACGCCGGCGGCAAGCAACGTCCAAACGACGGGACCGACTGAGCGCCGGGAGAAGAAAAGCCCCGACTTGCGCCGAGGCTTTCTGTATTGTTTTGATGGATCTGCAGTCATCATCCGAGATAGGCTCTGAGCGCCTTGCTGCGCGAAGCATGTCGCAGCCGCCGGATCGCCTTTTCTTTGATCTGGCGTACGCGCTCGCGAGTAAGGTTGAATTTCTCGCCGATCTCCTCAAGCGTCAGGGAGTGCTCCTGATCCAGACCGAAATAGAGGCGGATGACCTGCGCCTCGCGCTCGCTCAGCGTATTCAGGGCTCTGCGCACTTCGACCTTCAGCGATTCTTCCATCAATTGATGGTCGGGAGACGGCTGACGCTGGTCCTGGATAACATCCAGGAGCCTGTTATCCTCTCCCTGCGCAAACGGCGCATCCATTGAGAGATGGCGGCCCGAAATCTTCAGCGTGTCAGAAACTTCGAAGAGCGACATATCAAGCTCTTCAGCCAGCTCGCTGGCGCTCGGTTCGCGCTCGAACTCCTGCTCCAGCGTGCTGAATGCCTTGCCGATCTTGTTCAGCGCACCGACGCGGTTCAGCGGAAGACGGACGATGCGCGACTGCTCCGCAAGTGCCTGCAGAATCGACTGCCGGATCCACCACACAGCGTACGAGATGAACTTGAAGCCGCGCGTCTCGTCGAATCGTTTTGCCGCTTTGATGAGTCCGAGGTTCCCCTCGTTGATCAGATCGCCGAGCGAGAGCCCCTGGTTCTGATACTGCTTCGCGACACTGACAACAAACCGGAGATTCGCCTTCGTCAGTTTCTCGAGCGCTTTCTGATCGCCTTTCTTTATTCGCCGCGCAAGGTCAATTTCCTCCTGCGGCGTCAGAAGATCGACCTTTCCGATTTCCTGGAGGTACTTATCCAGCGACTGGCTTTCACGATTTGTGTACTGCTTGCTAATCTTTACCATTCACATTATGCCTTTTCGATAGAATCAGAACAACGATTCCTGCAACATCCCCCATTGTAAACACCGTTTGGACTCTGAAAAGTTCACCCCCGTACGCCAAAAGTCGAGAATTCCTCTTAAACTACATTTCCCTGACGATGAGGACCTTCCCCGAAGCCTTTCTGGTTAGACCATCAAACTGAGGAAACTGTTCCCCTGGAGCCGCTCTTTTCGCGCCAGGGAGAAGTAGTCTGCAACCGTTTTTGCTGCGTCAGCGAACGTGGTCCGAACGCCTAGATCGACCCCCTTTGCTCCCCCCTTGACCGAGCAGAGCAGAGGAACATACTCACGGGAATGATCCGTGCTCT
>DOWV01000316.1:0-1582 GCA_003519375.1 Bacteroidota bacterium | reverse complement strand
GCGAGAACATCAAGTATGGCGGGCAGCCGGGAATCAAACTCTTCCAGGGCTCGTCCCATGCCTGCCGGATCCTGGCGATGACCGAACAACGTGTCGAAGTCGACAAGGTTCGTCATAACAAAACCCATCTGCATTCTGGACGCGGCCTCCATCGTTATTCGAACTCCCTCGCTATTCGACTTCGTATGGATCTTCTCACGAAGCCCGCGCCCGCAAAAGAGATCATCGATCTTCCCCACTCCAACAGTCTCAATCCCTTCATCATGCAGGAGGTCGAGGAGCGTCGCTCCCGCTGCCTCGAGGGCAAAATCTCTCCGGTTCGTTGTCCGGACAAACGATCCCACCGTTCCGATGAATGGTCTTGCAATAACCCGTCCCACTTCATGTTCGCCCACGAGAACCTGCTTTCGCGCCACTTCGCAGATTTCGTACAGCCGCTTCAGCGGAATGACATCCTCATGCGCCGCAATCTGAAAAACAGAGTCGCCCGAAGTGTAGATGATCGGGAATCCCGTCCGCACATGCTCCGAGCCAAGCTCCTTGATGATCTCGGTCCCTGACGCCGGCTTGTTGCCGAGATACCCTGCACATCCCGTAAGTCTCTTGAACTTCTCAAGCAACTCCGCCGGGAATCCTTCCGGATACAACGGGAAGGCCTTTTCGGTGATCAAACCGCCAAGTTCCCAATGACCCGTGGTGCTGTCTTTTCCGGCAGATCGCTCTGCCATCTTCCCGTAGCAGCCTTCCGGGTCGCGGACCGCTGCGACACCTGGTATCTCTGCGATGCATCCGAGCCCAAATCGCTCGAGGTTCGGAAGACGAAGTCCGCCAAGCACGCGAGCCGTATTCCCCAGCGTGTTGGCGTCTTCATCGCCGTACGTACGCGCATCGGGGAGAGCTCCGATGCCGACGCCGTCGAGAACGATGAAGACCGCTTTGCCTGGTTTCAAGGTAGTTGTTCCTCCCAGCCTTTTCGACCAGTCATCGTGGCGAACTCTGATGGTGGAACGTACTACTGGGGACTACGAGGAATGAGGGCAAATGTTAAGCGTACACCTGTTTTTCGTTACACTTGCAGATCTGAATCCGTGTCCGGTTAAAACGATAGGAACCATGGGCGGAACGAATAGATTGGACGTAGAGGGTGGGGACACGAATGGTCCCGCACTTTGGACACTTGCTCCCTTTTTCTTGCGTCGCTTTCTTTGCTTTTTCTGCAAAATCTTGTTGTTTTGCCATTCTTATCTCCTCATCTTTTTCTCATTACTAAAAAACCCGAACGATATTCCCTCCGGCTTCTACTGCCTTCTTGAGCGTCTGGCTTGCATTTTCCAGTAGCTCGATATCACTTGTCTGACTTACAGCACCGCAGACTCCGATGCTGACTGTCACCGAGAAACTCTTCTGGTCGATATTAATGATATTGCTCGCAATGTTCTTCCGCAGTTTCTCGGCCCATAGATTCGCTTCCTTTGCTGCCGTGCTGACGAGAAGGACCGCGAATCTATTGAAATCGTATCGTCCTACGAGATCGTACGGCCTGACCGACGATTTGATCATCCGTCCGATATTCTGCAGCACG
>DOWV01000355.1 GCA_003519375.1 Bacteroidota bacterium | reverse complement strand
GCCCAGCTTAGCGAAGGCGCATACCCCGTCTTTGAGCTGAATGATCTCTGTAAAGAACGGAGCCATGTTGATCTTGTGAGATTGCAGGACCTTGATTGCAGGAAGGCAGGTGTTCTGGCCGATATAGGAGCCGAGAATTTTGATGGCCTTGCGCGTTATAGTGTTGGGACAGATTGTCGCTTGCACGCTGCTGTCCATCCCGAAGGCGAGGACTTTTCCGCCCGGGGCTACGTACTTCAGAGCGTTCTCGAGCTGGGTTCCCACCGCATCGATCACGATATCGGCTCCCTTTCCGTCGGTGAACGCGAGGACTTGTTTCTCGATGTCTGTTTCGTTGGGATTGAAGACCGGAACGCCAAGCTGCTTTGCCACGCCGAGGCGGAATTCATCGATCTCCGTGCACATCACCTGTGCCGCGACATTGTTTGCCAGGGCGGTGAAGAGGTACCCGATAGGGCCGAAACCAAGCACAACGACGGAATCGTAGCACTGCATCTGGACGATGTTCATTCCGTTGAGTACGGTGCCGAGGGTCTCGACCTGGGTCGCGGTAATGTCATCGATCGAGTCGGGGACCTTGTAACATGCATTTTCGGGAAGCACACAGTATTCTGCGTACCCGCCATCCTGGAAGATTCCGATCGACTTATCCTTCAGCCATTCGCACTGGCTGCTGAATCCGGAGCGGCAGAATTCGCACACGCCGCAGCGGAGGCTGTTGTCGACAGCCACGCGGTCGCCGACCTTGAGTTTCTGGATTCCGCTGCCGGTTTCGATGACCTTCCCGACAAACTCGTGGCCGAGCACAGCATTGGTACCAACAGCGTGTTTCCCTTCCAGGATCTTGACGTCTGTGCCGCAGATACCGCAAGCGATCACTTTCACAAGTACCTGGTTTGGGAGTTTGATGGTGGGGACCGGTCGATCCTCGAGTGCGATCTTTCCGAGACCCTTATATGCAAGGGCTTTCATGGTATTCATTGTTCCTCCGTAGAACGCGCGAGCGAATGAGTGGAAGCTGGAAAGCGGTGCGATGCTTTGTCTATTTGTCTAGACAAAGGTATGAAGTCGGTTTTGAAAGGTCAAGCGTATTCTTCTAATAAAATGAGATTTCTCATTCTTTCTTGAGAATTGGAATGAAACGGCCACGACCCAATTCGAAACAAAAAGTGCTTGACAATGATTCTCGTACTTTGTATGATTGTCTAGACAAACCCAACAGAAAAGACGAAATGATCATAGATAAAAACAGCCCTGTGCCGCAGTATTTTCAGTTGCAGACGTGGCTGACCGAGCAGATTCAGGAAGGAGTCTTCAAGCCGAACGACAAGATCCCTACGGAAGAAGAACTCGTGCAGTTGACGGGACTTGCGAGGGCAACGGTGAGACAGGCGACCCAGAATCTTGTAGCCATGGGTTACCTCACGAGAAAAAAAGGGCTCGGCTCTTTTGTACTGATTCCTCAACTCGGCACACAAAAGCAAACCATTGTCGGCATCATTGTTCCTGATATCCGAGCCGGCTATGCCCCGGAGCTTGCCCGAGGCGTCGAAGACACTGCTGCGAAAAGCAAACATAGTCTGATGCTCTGCAGCTCGGATGACCTGTTCATCAAAGCCGAGTTCCACGCGAACCGTCTCATTGAGAATTCCATCAGCGGTGTCATCATCGTGCCAACCGCAGCTGCCGACGCGAAGAACAGAATGATCGTTCAGAAATTCAAAGAGCGAAACATCCCTGTCGTGCTTGCAGACCGCACGATCGGCGGACTCGAAATTGATCATGTCACCACCGATAATTTCGACGGTGCATACAAGCTCACACAATATCTGGTGAGCAAAGGCCATTCAAAAATCGCTTTTCTCTACAGCAGCATCTTCAGCACCGAACAGCTTCGGTTCGAAGGGTATAAGAAAGCACTTGCGGACAGCGGATTGCGTGTCGATTCTTCCATCATCGTCGGGCACCCTGGTCCGTTCAGCGATGATCAATTCCTGAAGTACGCCCGCACGCTGCTCAAGCAGCGAAAGAAAATGACTGCGGTGTTCGCTGCTCATGATCGCATCGCATTGACATTCTATGCGGCGACGAGAGAGCTCGGAATGTCCATCCCCGAGGACCTTTCGCTCGTCGGTTACGATGACCTGAATTTTGAGGGCGTGCCGCTCACCACCATGCATCAGCCCATTTATGAAATGGGAGTGGAGAGCATGAAGCTGATCATCGCCAAAGTGCGGGGAAGCGCCGATCCCCCGAAGTCGATTGTGCTGGAGTCATACCTGGTCGAACGCAGATCAGTGGCGCAACAATAGAGTAGAAATTTCCATCATTGGATCGTTGGCCTTCGATGCGCCGGGATCCACTTATCAGTGAATGCATCGAGGTCCTTTCCCGCACCGTCATCATCGCGCAGGCGGAAACCGCCTTCCCAGGAAACGCCGCGCACGGGAGTTCCAGCAAAGCTCATGCAAGCAAAACCAATTAACCCACACCCACATCATTCCTATCAAGGGAGGAAATGATCATGGAAGTTAAATCG